>DASWFM010000244.1:0-18774 GCA_036394235.1 Solirubrobacteraceae bacterium
AGAAGTGGCAGATCGAGTTGATCGACCAGGTGACGTGGTGGAGCAGGAAGATCCGTACGAGCCCTCCCCAGAGCAGCGCCGAGAGGCCCGCCAGCAGCGAGCCGCCGCTGATCGCGAGCCCCAGCAGAAACGGCACGAGCAGGCTCGCGAGCGCCAACAGAGGGAAGTTGCGGTTGATGCGCCGCATCGAAGAGTCCTGCACGAGGTCGGGCGCGAAGCGTTTCGAGGAGGCCTGGCCCTGGGTGGTGAACAGCCAGCCGACGTGAGCGTGCCAGAGGCCCGTCACCATCCCTCGCAGGCCCGCCCCGATGCCGGCGTGGGGGCTGTGCGGGTCTCCCTCTTCATCGGTGAAGGTGTGGTGCTTGCGGTGGTCGGCCACCCAGTCGATCACGGCGCCCTGCACCGAGAGCGACCCAAGCACCGCGAGCGTGTAGCGCAGCCAGCGCCTGGTCTGGAAGGCGCGATGGGTCAACAGCCGGTGGAAGCCGACGGTCACGCCGAGTGCGCTCGCGACGTACATGACCGCGAAGATCGCGAGGTCGCGGGGGCCGAGGAAGTGGTTCCAGAGCACGGCGCCGCCGCCGAGCACGGCCAGGAAGGGCAGAAGGACGGCGGCGATGTTGGCGTTGCGCTCGAGCCGGGTCATCCCGCCGCCCCGTCCCCGGCATCGCTGTGTCCACGGCCCGAGCGGCCGAGCGCCGTCGACGGGAGCCCCGCGAGCGCTGCGAGCCCCAGCACCGAGCGCGGCTCGTAGGCGGCGGTCCACAGGCCGCCGTGGGCCGCCGCGTCGCTGAACAGCTGCTCCGGCTGCCGGGAGCGCGGCCGCCGGTGGTGGAGGTCATGGACGAGCAGCGCCGCCATCAGCAACCTCGTGGTGCTTGGCTCGAAGATCTCTACGCCGAAGCGCCCGGCGCCCGCGTAGGCCGCCGCGAGCACCCTGTTCTTGGTCACCGACTTCGTCCACGTCGCCGGGGCGACGTTGAAGGAGACCTCCTCGCCCTCGGCGCTCGCGAGCACACCGCGCCAGCGCTGCAGGCGCTTGGCGACCGCGTAGTTCGGGCCCTGCTGTGCGACGAGCGCGTCGGCGACGGGCACCGCGCCGGTGTAGGCGGGCCGGTACAGGCGCCCGCCCGAGAGCGCCTTGAAGGGAGCCTGCAGCAGGCGGCGCGCGCGACGGGCGCGGTAGCGAGCGCGGGCTCGCTCGACGGCCTCTTCCGGTACGAGGTAGGCGTCGGTCGGCGTGGCGAGATACGCGAGCGTCGTGCCCGGGCGTTCGGCGGCGAGGCGCCCAGCGAGAACG
Source organism: Solirubrobacteraceae bacterium (assembly GCA_036394235.1). Lineage (GTDB taxonomy): Bacteria > Actinomycetota > Thermoleophilia > Solirubrobacterales > Solirubrobacteraceae > Palsa-744. Next base: position 1,301 of record DASWFM010000244.1, read on the forward strand.
TCGAAGGCCGCAGTGAGAAGCACATGCGGGCCGCCGTCGGCATAGCCGTACATGCCGAGCACCGGTGCCGAGGCGCCGATGTTCGCGGCGAGCCAGGCGCGCGTCTCCGCGAGGTCGGCGAGCACGTCGAGGCCCTCGGCGCCGTCGGCGGAGACCGGCATCCGCACCGTCCCGCTGCCGCGCCGTGCGACCTCCCGAACGCGCGCCCACACCTCGCGCGAAGGGAGGTCCACGGCGAGCACCTCGGCGCCCCACGCACAGAGCGGCTCGAGCGGGCCGATCTCCGAGCCGGCGCCGATCAGCGCGATCGTGCGCCCCGGCAGCGACAGCCACTCGGGGTGCTCGGCCACGAGCTCGATGGCCGTTGCGAAGGAAGCCTCGACGGTGCCCGCCCGCACCCAGCGGTCGAGCTGTTCGGACAGCGCGGGCCCGTGCAGGCTGTGGCCGCGGTACGGCACCTCGAGGCGCTCGACGGGCGCCGCCGCGCCGTGCAGCACCCCGGTCCCGAGCCTCGGCTCCGGAGCCTCACCGGCGAGTGCATCAGACAGCTGTGCGTCGTCCGCCTCGCTCCCGAGCACGAGTCGGCGGCGCATCGAGTCGAGGCCCGCGCCGGCGATCGCCAGCGAACGGGCTGGATCGGCGGCGAGGGCTGTGAGGGCGCCCATGAAGCTCACGTAGTCCCCGCGCCATCGCTCGCAGGCCTCGATCTCGCCGGCGAGCCCGGGGTCTGCCGCGCGCGCCGCGTCCGCGATGATCGCGCGGCAGGTCGCCGTCGTCGAGCGCCTCCCGTCGATCAGCGGGAAGCGAACCTCGCCCGATTCCGTCGCGGACCCCGGCGGCTGTCGGGGCGGCGCTGCGCGGGACGTACCTTGCACAAGCGCGACGATATGTGAGCGCAGCAGTATGTTTCTTTGCTGATGGGCGTCAACCTGACATGGAAAAACTATGTCGCGGGCACAGATGAGTGGCTCGACGACGAGGCCCTCGACGGTATCCGGGTCGCGGTCCGCCCGATCGCCGATGCGCTCGTCGATGCGATCCAGCACGAGGTACCCGCTTATGCACGTCCGCTCGAGGGCGACTTCGGTCGCGGGATCAGACTCGGAACGGAGCTCGCACTGCGTCGCTTCATCGGCGACGAGGAGGACGAATCTGCCGACGGCGTCTATCGCATGCTCGGAGCCGGCGAGTACCGCGCCGGTCGCAGCCTCGATGCCCTGCAGTCGGCGTATCGGGTCGGCGCGCGGGTCGCATGGCGGCGGATCAGCGACGCGGCCGCCGCCGCGGGGGCTTCGCCGCGTGCCCAGCGCACGCTCGCCGAGGCGATGTTCGCGTACATCGATAGGCTCGCGGGCGAGTCGGTCGAGGGATATGCCGAGGCCCAGCTGCGCGACGCCGGCGAGCTCGACCGGCGGCGGACCGAGCTCGCGGAAATGCTCGTAGCGGGCGTCGCTCCGGATGAGGAGGAGCTGGCACGGGCGGCACAGGCCGCGCGCTGGCCCTTGCCGCGCACCGTCGCCTGCCTGGCTGTCGCGGGCGCGCGGGTCGATCGTGCGAGGAGCCAGCTGAGCGGCGAGGCGCTGGCGCTGCGCCTCGGCGAGGCGACCGGCATCATCGTCGGGCACCCGGTTTCGCTGGAGGGCGAGGCCGCGCGGCTCGCGCGTCGCCTCGAGCTGGCCGCCGGCCTCGGCCCCACGGTCGCGATCGGCGAGACGAGCGCCTCGATGCGGCTCGCCCGCCGCGCGCTCGAGCTGACCTCGCCCGACTCGCCCCTTGTGCTCGCCGAGCAACGTCTCGCGGAGATCGCGATCAACGCTGCGCCCGAGATCGTCTCGGCGCTGCGCAGCCGCCTGCTCGCCCCGCTCAACGGACAGACCCCCGCGAGCCGCGCCCGGCTCGAAGCGACGCTGCTGCAGTGGCTGCGCCATCGTGGCTCGCAGCGGGCGGTCGCCGAGGAGCTCTCGATCCACCCCCAGACGGTGCGCTACCGGATGACGCGGCTGCGGGATCTGATCGGCGACGCCCTTGATGATCCGGATCAGCGCTTCGCGCTCGAGATGGCGCTGCGTTCCGGCGGCTGAGCGATCAGGGCATGCGTGCGGTCCGGATCGAGCCCGCGTCGCTCCAGCGCAGGGTGCCGGCGGAGAGCGCCAGCGAGGCCGGGTCGATCGCGCTGCCTTCGTCGAGCAGAACCGCCTGGTCGACGACGAACAGCTCGGCGGAGGCCGTGTCGACGCCGGTCAGTTCGTGCACGACGTAGGCCACGATCGTGCGGGACAGCACGATCGTCCCGAGCGAGCCGGGAAACGACGGGGAGGTGTGCGGGCGTGTCGCCGCGATCAGCGTGATCCGAGCGCGATGGCCCGACGAGACAGGCGGAGACCGGTCGCTGTACCGACACCCCCGCCGAGCCCCCGGAGGACGGCCATACGGCGCATGTTTTCAGGCTAACGCCACGGCGGCTGCGGCCGTGCGGCAGCACGTCATAACCCAGATGTCGCCCCAGCCGGAGGAATCCGTCTTTGCAGGGCTGCGGACCGGGTACATAATCGGTTTCCAGGGCGCTTCGTCGCCCACGGGCTCAGGCGCGGGCTGCGCGTTGATCCCACGCAGCAAATCTGCCATACTGTGACTCAGATTTTTATAAAGCGTAATCCAAGGAGCATCAACACATGGCCAAGACCATAGGCATCGACCTGGGCACGACGAACTCGTGCATGGCGGTGCTCGAGGGCGGCGAGCCGACCGTCATCGAGAACGCAGAGGGCGGCCGCACGACCCCGTCGGTCGTCGCCTTCACGGCATCCGGCGAGCGCCTCGTCGGCACGGTCGCCAAGCGCCAGGCCGTAACCAACCCCCAGAACACCGTCTTCTCGATCAAGCGCTTCATGGGCCGCAAGGAGGCCGAAGTACGCGAGGAGGAGTCGATCGTCCCCTACAAGGTCGTCGCGGGTCCGAACGGCGACGCTCGCGTCGAAGCGGGCGGTGAGCAGCATTCGCCGCCGGAGATCTCGGCGATGATCCTGCAGAAGCTGAAGTCCGACGCGGAAGCGTATTTGGGCGAGGCCGTGGACGCCGCCGTGATCACCGTCCCGGCGTACTTCAACGACGACCAGCGCCAGGCGACCAAGGACGCCGGCACGATCGCCGGCCTCGACGTCAAGCGCATCATCAACGAGCCGACCGCCGCATCGCTGGCATACGGTCTCGACAAGGAGTCCGACCAGACGATCCTCGTCTTCGACCTCGGCGGCGGCACGTTCGACGTCTCGGTGCTGGAGATCGGCGACGGAGTCTTCGAGGTCAAGTCGACCGCGGGTGACAACCACCTCGGCGGCGACAACTTCGACAAGGCGATCGTCGACTGGCTGGTGGCCGAATTCAAGAAGTCCCAGGCGATCGACCTGTCGGCCGACCCGATGGCCCTGCAGCGCCTCTACGAGGCTGCGGAGAAGGCCAAGATCGAGCTCTCGACGACGCAGGAGACGCAGATCAACCTGCCCTTCATCACCGCCGACGCCTCCGGGCCGAAGCACCTCGACACGCGTCTCACCAGGGCGAAGCTCTCCGAGCTGACCTCGGACCTGCTGGACCGGGTCGTCAAGCCCGTCCGCCAGGCGCTCGACGACGCCAAAAACAAGGGCGTCAAGGAGGTCGACCACGTCGTGCTGGTCGGCGGCATGACGCGCATGCCCGCTGTGCAGGAGAAGGTCAAGGAGCTGACCGGCAAGGAGCCCCACCGGGGGGTCAACCCCGATGAGGTGGTCGCCGTCGGCGCCGCGATCCAGGCCGGCGTGCTCGCCGGCGACGTCAAGGACGTGCTGCTGCTCGACGTGACCCCGCTGACGCTGGGCATCGAGACCAAGGGCGGCGTGATGACGAAGCTGATCGAGCGCAACACGACGATCCCGACCCGCAAGGGCGAGGTCTTCTCGACCGCCGAGGACAACCAGCCCTCGGTCGAGATCCACGTCCTCCAGGGCGAGCGGGAGATGGCCCAGTACAACAAGTCGCTGGGCAAGTTCCAGCTGACCGGCATCCCGCCGGCGCCGCGCGGAATCCCGCAGGTCGAGGTCGCGTTCGACATCGACGCGAACGGCATCCTCAACGTCTCCGCGAAGGACCTGGGGACCGGCAAGGAGCAGAAGATCGAGATCAAGGCCGGCTCGGGTCTCTCGGATGAGGAAATCAAGAACATGGTCTCCGACGCCGAGTCCCACGCCGAGGAGGACCGCCGTGCGCGGGAGCTCGCAGAGGCTCGCAACAACGGCGAGAACGCGGCCTACCAGGCCGAGCGCCAGCTCGCCGACCTCGGCGACCAGGTCGACGCCGACTCCAAAGCCCGCATCGAGCAGGCCATCAAGGAGGTGCGCGAGGTCCTCGAGTCAGAAGACCCGGATGCGATCAACGCCAAGTCCGAGGCGCTGCAGAGCGCCTTCCACGCCGTCTCCGAGGCGATGTACCAGCGTGCCCAGGAGCAGACGGCCACCTCCGGCAACGGCTCGGCTCCCGCGGAGGACGCCTCCGACGAGGAGGACGTGGTCGACGCCGAGGTCGTGGACGAGCCGAAGGCCTAGGCGCGGATGAACGACAAGGACCGGACAACCGCACCCGAGCACACCGCCGAGACCCCCTCTCCCGGCCAGCCACGGCCGGAGGAGGGGGCTCCGGCCCCCGCCGGCGAGAGCCGCCACGGCGTCAAGGACGGCGCGCGGGCGCTGGACTCGAACGGCGCCGCCGAGATCCAGGGCGACCTCGATGAGCTCGTCAAGGTCGCGGCGGAGCGGGATGAGTACCTCGCGCTCGCACAGCGCACCCAGGCGGACTTCGAGAACTACAGAAAGCGCGTCGCCCGCGAGGCCGCGGGGGCGCAGGAGCGGGGCGTCGCGGGGCTCGCCAAGGAGCTGCTCCCGGCGCTCGACAACCTCGACCGCGCGATCGGGGCCGCCGATGCGAACGACCCGCTGCTGAAGGGCGTGCAGCTCGTGCGCTCGGAACTGGCGGCGGCGCTCGCCCGGGTCGGCATCGAGTCGTTCAGGCCCGAGGGCGAGCGCTTCGACCCGTCGCTCCACGAGGCCGTCGCCACGGCGCCGGCCGGCGAGGGTGGCGCCAGTGGCGCCGTCCTCGAGGTCTACCAGGACGGCTACCGCCTGGGCGAGAGCATCCTGCGCCCGGCACGCGTCGTCGTGTCAGCCTGACGAGGGACGAGCAATGGCAGCGAGACCGGACTACTACAAGACGCTCGGGGTGGAGAAACGCGCGAGCGCCGATGAGATCAAGAAGGCCTACCGCAAACTGGCCCGCCAGTACCACCCGGATCGCAACCCGGACAACAAGGACGCGGAGGCCCGCTTCAAGGAGATCTCCCAGGCCCACGACGTGCTCGGCGATCCCGACAAGCGCAAGCAGTACGACAGCGGCACGGGACCCTTCAGCACCGGCGCGGGTCCGGGCGGCGGCTTCGGCGGCTTCGGCAACTTCGACTTCGAGGCCTCCTCGATGGGGGACATCCTCTCGAACCTGTTCGGCGGCTCGGCGGGCGGCCGGCGGGTGCGCACGCGGCCGCGGCCCGAAAAGGGCCCGGATCTGGAAGCGCAGGTGTCGATCACCTTCGACCAGGCCGTGTCCGGCGCGCAGGTGCCGCTGCAGGTGCCGATGAACACGAGCTGCCCGAGCTGCCGTGGCACCGGCGCGAAGCCGGGCACGACGCCGATCGTGTGCCCCAACTGCGAGGGCCGCGGCATCGAGACGCAGGGCCAGGGCATGTTCTCGATCTCACAGCCCTGCTCGCGGTGCGGCGGCGCGGGGACCGTGATCGAGGAGCCCTGCCCGACCTGCCAGGGCACCGGCGCGGTGCGGACCGTGAAGAAGCTTCGCGTGAACATCCCCGCGGGCGTCAAGGACGGCAGCCGCATCCGGCTGGCGGGCAAGGGCGAGCCGGGACGCAACGGCGGTCCCGCGGGCGACCTCTATCTGATCACCAAGGTCGGCAGCTCGCCGACGTTCAAGCGCAAGGGCGACAACCTCGAGGTGGAGGTCCCGCTGAGCATCCCCGAGGCGCTGCGCGGCGCGGACGTACAGGTGCCGACGCTGAACGGAACGAAGACGCTGCGCGTGCCGCCCGGCACCGCCAGCGGCACGCTCCAGAGGCTGCGCGGCGAGGGCCCGCCGAAGCTCGGGGCGGGAGCGCCGGGCAAAGGCGACATCCACTACCGCTTCGTGATCGACGTCCCGGAGAACCTCAGCGAGGAGCAGCAGAAAGCTGTCGATGAGCTCTCGCGGACCTTCGGCGCCGACGATCCGCGAGCGGCTCTGTTCGGCAACGGCGCCTCGTCGTCCTCCTCTTCATCTTCTTCTTCTTCCTCCTCCTCTGAGCGGGCGGGCGATGCGGCCGGCGGAGGCGAGCGGTGAGCGTGCTCGAGAACGGCGGCAGCCCGCGCCGGCCCGCCGCGCGCCGGTCCGCGATCCCGACGATCACTCGCATGGAGGTCGCGACGAATCGTGGCGTGTTCATGATCTCCGTCGCAGCGGAGCTCGCGAACATGCACCCGCAGACGCTGCGCATGTACGAGGCGAGGGGCCTGATCGAGCCCCAGCGCTCGCCCAAGGGCACGCGGCTGTACTCCCAGGAGGACGTCGAGAAGCTGCGCCGCATCCAGGAGATGACGGCGGACCTCGGCCTCAACCTCGCGGGAGTCGAGCGGGTCCTCGACCTAGAGCGTGAGATCGGCGCGATGCACGAGCGGATGGAGGAGCTCGAAACGCAGGCTCTGAAGGCGCAGGTGCAGCTCGCAGAGCAGCTCGAGGAGGTTCGCCGCTCGTTCCGCGCCGAGCTCGTCCGCTCGCCACAGGGCAAATTGGAGCTGGTCCGCGCCGCCGACGCCCGCTCTCCCTTCTCGGCGCTCCCGCACAAGCCCCGGCCCGGAGGAACAGATGCAGCCTGACCGTTTCACGATCAAGTCCCAGGAAGCGATCGCCTCCTCGGCGCGTCTCGCGCAGGAGGCCCGCAACCCCCAGGTGCTGCCCGTGCACCTGATGCGCGTGCTGCTCGGCGACGGCCAGAGCACCGCGGCGGCGGAGTCTCCGGGCGGCCTCGTCCCCGCCGTGCTCCAGCGGCTCGGCGTAAACGTCAAAGCGCTGACCGACCAGATCGACACCGCGATCGGGCAGCTGCCGAAATTCAGCGACGGCGTGCCCGGCGAGGGCACCCAGACCTCCTCCGAGCTGACCAAGGTCTTCCAGGACGCCGAGAAGGAGGCGAAAGAGCTCGGCGACGACTACGTCTCCACCGAGCACCTGCTGCTCGGGCTCGCCGCCGCCAAGGGCTCACCCGGCGAGGAGCTGCGCGCATACGGGGCCGACCGCGATCAGCTGCTGCGCGCCCTGCAGGAGGTGCGCGGCTCGAACCGCGTCACCGACCAGGCGCCCGAGGAGAAATACGAGGCGCTCGAGCGCTACGGCCGCGACCTCACGGCCGTGGCCGAGCAGGGCAAGCTCGACCCGGTGATCGGACGCGACGAGGAGATCCGGCGCGTGATCCAGGTGCTCTCGCGCCGCACCAAGAACAACCCTGTGCTGATCGGCGAGCCGGGCGTAGGCAAGACCGCGATCGTCGAGGGGCTGGCGCAGCGGATCGTCTCCGGCGACGTGCCGGAGTCGTTGCGCGAACGCCGCGTGATCGCGCTCGACATCGGTTCGCTGATCGCCGGAGCGAAGTACCGCGGCGAGTTCGAGGACCGGCTCAAGGCGGTGCTGAAAGAGGTCGCCGAGGCCCAGGGCAACGTGATCCTGTTCCTCGACGAGCTCCACACGATCGTCGGCGCAGGTGCCGCCGAAGGGGCCGTGGATGCGGCCAATCTCTTGAAGCCGATGCTCGCCCGCGGGGAACTGCGGGCCGTCGGCGCGACGACCTTGGACGAGTACCGCAAGCACATCGAGAAGGACGCTGCGCTCGAGCGCCGCTTCCAGCCGGTGATGGTCGGCGAGCCCAGCGTGGCCGACACGATCGCGATCCTCCGCGGGCTGAAGGGCCGCTATGAAGACCACCACAAAGTGCGCATCCAGGACAGCGCCCTGATCGCCGCGGCGACGCTGTCCGACCGCTACATCGCCGACCGCTTCCTGCCCGACAAGGCGAACGACCTGGTCGACGAGGCGGCTTCCGGGATCCGCATCGAGATCGACTCGGTGCCTACGGAGATCGACGAGGTCGACCGCCGCGTGATGCAGCTCGAGATCGAGCTGACCTCATTGGAGAAGGAGACCGACGACGCCTCCGCGCAACGGCGCGAGGCGCTCGAGCGCCAGCTCGCTGAGCTGAAGGAGCGCTCCTCCGAGATGCGGGCCCAGTGGCAGAACGAGAAGTCGGCGATCGACGAGGTCTCGGAGGTCAAAGAGCGTCTCGAGGAGGCGCGCGTGGAGGCCGAGCGTGCGCAGCGCGAGGCGGACCTGGCGCGGGCCTCGGAACTGCTCTACCGGGACATCCCGGAGCTCGAACGGCAGCTCGGGGAGTACGAGGCCAAGGAGGAGGAGGAGAAGGAAAAAGGCGGAACCCACCTGTTCCTCAAGGAGGAGGTCGACGCCGACGACGTCGCCGAGGTCGTCGCTCGCTGGACGCGCATCCCCGTGAGCCGACTGCTCGAGGGCGAGACCGAGAAGCTGATCCACATGGAGGAGCGCCTGCACGAACGGGTGATCGGACAGGACGAGGCAGTTGAGGCCGTGGCGACGGCGCTTCGCCGTTCGCGGGCCGGCCTGCAGGACCCCGATCGTCCGATCGGGTCGTTCCTGTTCCTCGGTCCCACCGGCGTCGGCAAGACGGAGCTGGCCCGGGCACTCGCGGAGTTCATGTTCGACTCACAGGACGCGATGATCCGCATCGACATGTCCGAGTACATGGAGAAACACTCCGTGTCGAGGCTGGTCGGCGCGCCGCCCGGATATGTGGGCTACGAGGAGGGCGGTCAGCTGACCGAGGCGGTTCGCCGCCGGCCCTACTCGGTCGTGCTGCTCGACGAGATCGAGAAGGCCCACGGCGACGTCTTCAACACGCTGCTTGCGGTGATGGACGACGGCCGCCTGACCGACGGGCAGGGCCGCACCGTGGACTTCAAGAACACCGTCCTGATCATGACCTCCAACATCCCGGTCCCCGAGGGGCTCGCGGACACCGACGCGCGCAATGCGCTGCTCGAGTACTTCAAACCGGAGTTCATCAACCGCCTCGACGACATCGTGCGCTTCGCGCCGCTGAGCCGTGCGCAGATCTCGGAGATCGTCGAGCTGCAGGTCGACAAAGTGCTCGCCCGCCTGGCCGAGCGGGGCGTGGAGGTGACGCTGACCGAGGACGCCAAGCAGCTGCTCGGCAACATGGGCTACGACCCCAACTACGGCGCGAGGCCGCTGCGGCGGGTGATCCAGAAGCAGCTCACCGACAAGCTCGCCCTCGCGCTGCTGCAGGGCGAGATCCGGGAAGGGGACAGCGTGACGGTGGACGCGTCCGGCGGGGAGTTGCAGATCGAGAAGGTTGGGGCTGCGGTCGGGGCCACGGCAGCCGCTTGAGCTGTAGCTGAGCCCTTCGCGACGGCCGTCCAACGCGACCGCCGCGACGCGTGCCCCCACCGCCTACGTCAGCTGTCCGTCCTGGTGATAGAGGTGACGCTCGTCGCAATCATTCGGTCGAACCGGTATTCGCCGAGGATCGATTCGGTCTGACAGGCGAGGTCCAGCTCGGTCGGCGAAGCGAACACGAATGTTTCAGACAGGGCGAGCGTGCGGCGCGTGCCCGCCGCGACCTCAGTGGCCGATTCCCCCACGACGGTCGCTTCGCCGCCGGCTTTGTATCTGAACACACAGGTCGTTTTCGCAGGCGAGAGGCCGGCGTTCGCGGGGACCAGCGTCGCGGTCACCGAATAGCTCCCCGCGGGCAGCACCTCGCTCAGGACGATCTCGGCGGCACTGGGTGCTTCCGGGAATCCGACCCCTTCCGAGTGCGCCAGGAACACAGGCCCGCGGCCCGACTGGCCTTCGGGTCCCGCGGATCCCTGGATGCCCTGCGTTCCTTGCGCGCCCTGGGTCCCACGGGGGCCCTGTGGGCCAGCTTTGCCGTGGAGCTTCTTGAGCACCTTCGGGTTGATCTGCTTGGTCGAGTTGATCAGGTAGTGCTTGGCGGCAAGCGCGCCGCCGGTCATCGAGAACACAAGCGCGAGCGTCGCCGTGACGTTCGCGTAGGTGAGGCGCTTGCGCATGCTTCCCCCTTCGGATCGATGTGCCGTGTGGTGCTCCGCGTCCGCGGCGGCCAGGACGACTCGAGCCGAGCGCGCAGTTGCGCCCGGCTCGAGCGACCGGTCACGGGACGAGGACGATGAACGGCTCGTTCGCGTTTTCGTCCGTGGTCGCGCCTGTCGGTTTCCGCGTTACCACCTCGATGCGGTTTTCGCCCGCACATTCCCCGGGGGAGGTCTCGATGCTTACGGTCGCCGGAGGAGACCAGCCTCCGCCCGTGATGTCGATCGTCGCCAACGGTGCTGCGCTCGTGATCGGGATGCTGTCGGGCAGTTTCAGGCAGTAGATGCCCGTCGACGATAGGGTCGCCGACAGCACGTTCTTGCTTCGTGCGGTGTTCAGCACCCCGGCGCTGCTAACGGCAGCGTACGCGCGCGCCGTACCGGGCGCCCCTTCTTTGCCCTGAGGCCCTTCTTTGCCGGTCGTCCCCGCGGTGCCTTGCGCGCCCGTGGCCCCCGTTTTTCCTGCTGCACCAGTGGTGCCCGTTTTGCCTTTCAGCTTCTTCAACACCTTCGGATTGATCTGCTTGGTTGAGTTGATCAGGTAGTGGTTGGCGGCAAGCGCGCCGCCGCTCATCGCGAAGACGAGAGCGAGTGTCGCCGTGACGTTCGCGTAGGTGAGCCGCTTACGCATGCTTCCCCCTTGGGATCGATGTGCCGTGTGGTGCTCCGCGTCCGCGGCGCCCAGGACGACTCTCTCAGGTCGCTCGGCGGCTCGCCCCGTTGTCGACGAACGTTCGTCTTGTGCGGTCCGAACGGGCGTTCGCGCTAGATGCCGTGCTCCGGGGTCCCCGCGAGGAGTGCCCAGCGAGGACCCCGGGCCCGACTCAGCCGCGGTGCAGGCGGTGGAGCTTCACAGCCTCGGCCTTCAACGCCGCTCGACTTGTGCGCCGCTGGATAGGCCGCGACGCCACGACGGCGTTGCCTTCTTTCGCGCAATAGGCGACGGCTCTCACGCCGCCTTTGAGTTCTTTGAAGAGAGCCAGGACCGTCCAGCCCGTCATCTTCCCTTCGTTGATGGTCGCTTCGCTTATGACGAGCGTCGTCAGCTGGGTTTCGGAGACTTCAGATCCGCCGCTGACGGCATGGGACCCTGCGGGGCATTCCGCGTGCGAGGAGGCGATGTCGAAGATGAAGACGAATTCTGGTTCTTCGAACGGTCCTTCGACCTTTTCGAGTTTGGTGACGTTGACCGGACCCGGGACCCCCTGTTTTCCTTCCTTGCCCGCCGGCCCTTCTTTGCCGGGGGTACCGCTGGCGCCCGTGGTGCCCGCCGCGCCCTTGGGACCGACGTTCCCTTTCAGCGCTTTCAGTACCTTCGGGCTGATCTGCTTCGTCGAGTGGATCAAGTAGTGATTGGCCGCCAAGGCGCCGCCGCTCATTGCGAGGACGAGCGCCAGGGTCGCGGCCACGTTGGCGTAGGTAATCCGCTTCCGCATGTTTCCCCCAGCTCATCGTTGTTTTGGTCGCGCCAGCCTACGCGTGTCTCCGGCGGCCATCGACGCGAGCAGGCGATCGTTCGATCGGGTAGAACGCCGATGACGGCGCGACCATCGACACTGAGGAGCCCCATGCCCACCTACATCATGCTCTCGACCCTCACCCCCGAGGGCGTCCAGACGGTCAAGAACAACCCGCAGCGGATCCGCGAGGTCAACAAGGAGGTCGAGCAGCTCGGCGCGACGGTCAAGGAGCAGTGGGCGACGCTCGGCCACGTCGACTTCATCTCGATCATCGAAGCGCCCGACGAGGGCACGATGGCGCGGGTGTCGCTGGAGCTCGGCTCCCGCGGAACGGGCCGCTATGAGACGCTCGCCGCGATCCCGATCGACGACTTCATCGCGTCGCTCTAGGACCGCCCTTCGCGGGCGAGCTCGGCATCCGGCCCGCGAGCCCCTGCCCTATTTCTCTTCGGTGACGGTCCCCGTGAAGTAGCAGGCGGGTTTGGCTTTTCCGCCGAGGAACACGGCCTCGTTGGGGGACCCGTTGAGCCCGACCAGGCCCGTCTTCGATTGCGCCGAGAACGGCCCTTCGACTGGTCCTGAGAAGTTGCTCAGGTGCGTGGCTGTCACGCTTTCTGCCGTCCCCGCACCGACGGGTGTCGCTTCGCCTTTTTCGATCGATTCTTCGAAGCCGCCCGTTTCGGCGAAGACAGACCCTTCTTCGCTCGTTTCGATGTACGTCGCGGCGACGGTCTTCGCGGGTTCGCCCGACTGGTAGCAGTAGCCGAGCAGCGTGAAGGGACCGATTTTCTTCAGGACCGCGGGTTTTGCTGCGGCGAAGCTCGCGGCTGCGGTTTCGATCTTTTCGTTCCAGGTCAGGGCCTCTTTGCCTTCGGGCCCTTGTTTGCCTTCGGGACCCGGTTCGCCGTTTTGGCCGTTGAGCCCGTTCGTCCCCGCAGGCCCCGGCGCACCCTGCGGTCCCTGTGGCCCGCTCGACCCCGGCGCTCCTGCAGATCCCGCAGCCCCCTGCTTACCCGACAGTTCTTTGACGACTTTCGGGCTGATCTGCTTCTTGGAGGTGATCAGGTAGTGGCTCGCCGCCACCGCGCTGCCGCCCATCGCGAAGACGAGCGCCAGCGTGGCTGCGACGTTCGCGTAGGTCATCCGTGCCCAAATGCGACGCATCATGTCTCCAGGAGACTACCCACCTCTCGGGCTCGCTGCGCCTAGACCTATGGGTAGTTCAGCAGCGCCCATTCGTCCTGGCCGAGTGTCGGGCCGTGCCGGTCTGACCTCCAGGCCAGCGCGTATGCTCCGCGCCAGATGAGCGGAGAGGGCAACAGCGGGCGGGAGCCGAGCGCGCACGAGGGGCGGCCGGCGGGCTCTCCGGGCATCTCGCTCGTACCTGAGCCGGGCAGCGGCGAGGAGGTGCAGGCACAGCTCGAGGAGTTCGATGTCGACGGCGCCGTCGTCGGCATCGTGATGGGATCCGCGAGCGATATGGAGCAGATGCAGAAGGCGGCCGGCGAGCTCGAGGAGCGGGGCATCGCCCACGAGGTGCGCGTGATGTCTGCCCATCGCGAGCCGGACCTCGTCGCCGAGTACGCGAAGGGCGCCCGCGGCCGCGGCCTGCGGGTGATCATCGCCGGCGCCGGCCTCTCCGCGGCGCTGCCGGGCGCTGTCGCCGCTCACACCGAGCTGCCCGTGATCGGCGTGCCGCTGTCCGGCCGCCTGACCGCGGCGGGCGGGCTCGACGCGATCCTCTCGATCGTCCAGATGCCCCCCGGCGTGCCCGTCGCCTGCGTGGGCCTCGACAACGCCCGCAACGCCGCTGTGCTCGCCGCGAGGATCCTCGGCGCCTGACCCCCGCTCCCCGGGAAACGATCACCGCGCTCCCCGGGAAACGATCACCGCGATGAGATAATGGGATGAAGTGATTCCCCGTTACACCCGCCCGGCCCTCGGCGAGCTATGGACCGACGAGGCGCGCATGGAGACCTGGCGGCGGGTGGAGGTGGCCGCAGCTGAAGAGCTGCCCTCGCTGCTGGGCGATTCCGGCCCGAGCGAGGCGGAACTCGAGGCGATCCGCGCTGCCACCTTCACCGTCGAGGAGGTGAACGAGCGCGAGCGCGTCACCGACCACGACATGGCCGCCTTCGTCGACGTGCTCGGCGCCTCGGCGGGTCCGGCAGGGCGATGGATCCACTTCGGGCTCACCTCATCGGACGTGCTCGACACGGCCCTCGCGCTGCAGCTCACCGCCGTCGCCGAGGTCGTCCTCGAGGGCTCCCGCGAGCTCGTCGGGGCGCTGGCCACCCGCGCTCGCGAGCACGCGGCCACGCTCTGTGTCGGGCGCACCCACGGCGTCCATGCCGAGCCCACCACCTTCGGGATCATCCTCGCCGGCTTCGCCTTCGAGGCTCACCGCAACCTGCTGCGCCTCGAGCGCGCCTTCTCGGGCGTTCGCGTCGGCGGCATCTCCGGCGCTGTCGGCACCTATGCAGCCGCCGACCCGGAGTACGAGGCCCGTGTGCTCGCCCGCCTCGGCTTGGGCCGCGAGGACGTCTCCACGCAGGTCGTCGCGCGGGACCGTCATGCCGAGCTGCTGGGCGCGATCGCCCTCGCCGGTGCGGGTCTCGACCGCTTCGCGACCGAGGTGCGCCATCTCCAGCGCACCGAGGTCAGGGAGGTCGAGGAGCCGTTTCGCGAGGGGCAGAAGGGCTCATCGGCGATGCCCCACAAGCGCAACCCGATCAAGGCCGAGCAGATCTCCGGGCTCTCCCGGGTCCTGCGCGGCAATTCCGTGGCGGGCCTCGAGGACGTGCCCCTGTGGCACGAGCGCGACATCTCCCACTCATCCGTCGAGCGCGTGATCCTGCCCGACTCCACGATCCTGATCGACTACCTGCAGCACCGCGCGATCGACCTCGTCGTCGGCATGAAGATCGACAAGAACAGGATGCTCACGAACCTCGAGCTGACCCACGGCGCCCTCTTCTCCCAACGCGTCCTGCTGGCGCTGATCGAGGCCGGATCGAGCCGCGACGACGCCTACCGGACCGTCCAGGAGCTGGCCCAGCGGGCCTGGGACGAGGGCACCCCCCTGCGCGATCTGCTCGCCGCCGACGAGCGTGCGGCCAGCCTCGATCTCGACGCGATCTTCTCCTTCGGCTACTACATCCGCCACGGCGAGAAGATCATCGGACGCCTTGATCAGATCGGCTGATCGATCCGGGAACGAGTGATTCTGCATGTTTCTATCGGTGTATGAATGCTCGATAGAAAACACCAGAATCGGTCCCTGTGAACAAGCGGGACAATCCCTATACGCCGGGTGCAGGTCGCAAGCCCCCTACTCTCGCCGGGCGTGACCCCGACCTGGAGAGCTTTCGCTCGCTGATCGAGCTGCTCGCCTCGGGCGGTTACGAGCGCAGCTTGATCTATTCAGGGTTGCGTGGTGTCGGCAAGACCGTCCTGCTGATGGAGTTTGACGTCCTTGCCAGCGAGGCCGGCTGGGCGACGACCGACGTGCAGGAGGTCGGATCGCAGCCTGACTTTCGGGTCACGTTCGCCCGTATGGCGGTGCGTCTGCTCAGAGAGATGAGCCGTAAGCACCGCCTCAAGGCCAGGATCGATCAGGCGCTCGGCGTGGTGAAGGCGTTCAGCGTGGCGGTCCCGTCGGGAGTTCAGCTGAAGCTCGACGTGGATGCCGCGACTGGCGTCGCCGACTCTGGCGATCCGGAGCAGGATCTGACTGACTTGGTGCGCGAGATAGGAGATGTCGCGCGCGCCACCGGTGCCGGGGCTCTTTTCCTGATCGACGAGATGCACAACCTCGATACGTCCTCCTTGGCGGCCATATGCATCGCTCTGCAGGGGATCAGTCGCGGCGGCCTGCCCGTCGCGATCGTCGGCGCCGGCCTGCCCGACTTGCGGGTACGGCTCATGTCGGCGAAGCCCTACGCCGATCGGCTTCTCGAGTACAGAGAACTCGGTCGCCTCGGCGACCCGCCCGCTCGCTCTGCGCTGATAGCGCCCGCGGCCACGCGCGGCGTCGAGTTTGAGGAGCCTGCCGCCCGTCGGGTCGTGCGTGAATCCGCAGGCTATCCGTACTTCATCCAGGAGTACGGTCGCGAGCTCTGGAACGAGGCTGACAGCTCGCCCATCACGACACGCGACGTCGAGGCGGTGCGCGAGATCGTCACAGACTCGCTGGCCAGGAACTTCTTCGGCACCCGCTTTGCCCTCGCCACTGAGGCCGAGCAGCGCTACCTGGCGGCAATGGCCTCCCTCGGCATCGACTGCTGTCGCACGGCGGATGTCGCGCGAGCCTATGGCGCGAAGGATCAGCGCGGGGTTTCAATTCACCGGGAGGCCCTCATCCAGAAGGGGCTCATCTGGTCGCCACGCCGCGGTCAGCTCGAATTCACAGTTCCGCTCTTTGCGGAGTATCTACGAGAAAACCATGAGATCGGTGCTTTCGAGGACTCTTGAAACGCCCAAAATCGCTACCCGAGCGCTGCCGGTGCCGCTGGTAGCATCGCCTCACGTGACCAGCCTCGCCGATCTCCCCTTGATCGCCAGCGGGAAGGTCCGCGAGATGTACTCGCTGAGCGGCGGGAACGGCGACGGCGGCCTGCTGCTGATGGTCGCGAGCGACCGTATCTCGACCTACGACGCGGTCCACCCGACGCCGATCCCCGACAAGGGCAGAGTCCTCACCGGCCTGTCCTTCTTCTGGTTCGAGAAGACGGCCCGGATCGTCGCCAATCACCTCGTCTCCGCAACCGACGGCGTGCCCGCCGAGGCCCGCGGCCGGGCCCTCGTCGTGCGGCGCCTGAAGATGCTGCCCGTCGAGTGCGTCGTCCGCGGCTACATCACGGGCTCCGGCTGGAAGGACTACCAGGCGACCGGCGCGGTCTCAGGCATCGAGCTGCCGACGGGCCTGCAGGAGTCCCAGCAGCTGCCCGAGCCGATCTTCACCCCCTCCACCAAGGCCGAGGAGGGCCACGACGAGGCGATCGACTTCGACCGCGCGGCCGCCCTCGTCGGCGACGCCGAGCTGATGGGACGTGTTCGCGACGTCTCGATCGAGCTCTATTCCTACGCCGCCGCGCACGCTCGGCTGCACGGCGTGATCCTGGCCGACACGAAGTTCGAGTTCGGTCTCGACGAGAACCGCCAGCTCGTGATCGGCGACGAGGTGCTCACGCCCGACTCCTCCCGCTACTGGCCCGCGGACGGCTACGAGGTCGGTCACGGCCAGCCGAGCTTCGACAAGCAGTACGTCCGCGACTGGGCGGCCGGCAGCGGCTGGGACAAGCTGCCCCCCGCACCCCCGATCCCCGAAGACGTCGTCGCCGGCACCCGCGAGCGATACATCGAGGCCTACGAGCGCATCACCGGCCGGAAGTTCTCGGAGTGGCTCGCCCTGACCGGGGCCGAATGAGGGCTCGCGTGCTGATCCGGCCCAAGGCCGGCATCCTCGACCCGCAGGGCGTGGCCGTCGAGCGAGCGCTGCCGGCGCTCGGCTTCGAGGGCGTTCAGAACGTCCATGTGGGCCGTCTCGTCGAGCTCGACGTCGCCGAGGAGGCCCAGCTCCAGCCTCTCTGCGAGAAGCTCCTGGCGAATCCCCTGGTCGAGGACTACGAGATCCAGGTGCTGGGTTGAGCGGGGAGGTGCTGCGGTGAGGATTGCGCCGTCAGGGGCATCCGGACCAAGCAGATCAAGGACGCAGGGTCGAAGCTTT
>DASWFM010000245.1:0-18505 GCA_036394235.1 Solirubrobacteraceae bacterium
TGACGCGATCGTCGCCGACCTCGCGGCCTCCAACGGCAACGCCGCCGCCCGTCACGCGCCCGAGGAGCCCGACGGCGAGGCCGTCGAGGCGCTACTGCGCGAGCGACAGCCCCGGCTCGTCAGCTACGAGGGCTGGGAAGCGATCGACCGGCACGAGCGCGCCCGCGGCGAGGCCTCGGGCCGCCCGCGCGTGAAGGTCACGAGCATCGAGGAGATGCTGCGCATCGCCGCAGACGAGCAGCCCTAGTTTCGCGCCCCTCCCACCCCGGGGAACCCAAGCTCTGGATGCACCCCACGGGCGGCCCCCGGAGGGCGGGCGGGGGCTTAGCGCCCGGCTCCCGGACCCCGTATTCGGCCGGCTCGCGGCCGGGGCCATCTGCCACACTGTCGCCCGCAGGCCCCGTTAGCTCATCTGGTAGAGCGCCGGACTTTTAATCCGGTGGGGCGGGTTCGAGTCCCGCACGGGGCATCCGGCGCTGGGCACGGCGGGCGACCCTCAGTAGCTCACGGCGAGCACGGTGTTGGGCGGCAGCGACAATTCCAGCCGGTGGCCCGGCCCCTTCAGAGGCCGCAACAGCGGCAGCGCGCCGCTCGCGCTGAACGCCTGTGTGTGGATTTCGAGTGCTTCGCGCAGGATCAGCATTTGCGTCTTGCGCGAGCCGTTGTCGAGCAGCACCAGCTGTTGCGCCCCCGGTGCCGCGATCGCGGTCGCACTGATCCCACCCAGGCCGGGCACGGTGCGCAGCGTCGCGCCTACCGGCAGCCAGCGGTTGAGCGCCGCCATCGCCGCCTCGAGCGGTCGTCGCACGACTTCCCCGCCGCGCAGGTAGAACGGGTCATAGGGGTCGCCGCTGAAGTGCATGCGCACCTCGCCGAAGCCCGTCTTCAGCGCCGAGAGCACGAAGCGCACCGCCCAGACCGCCGAGGCGGGAGCATCGGAGACCCCCGCCTTGCCGCCGCAGGAGACGGAGTTCGCCTCGCTGATGATCGCCTGGGCGCCTGCCGCCCTCGCCTCGGCGACGACCCAGGCGAGCCGTCGCGGTGCGGCGCCGACGCTTTCCTCGAGCAGGCCCCCGATCGTCGCCGCCCGCGGCGTCCGGCAGACCGAGAGGGGGTAGACGTGGACCCCGACCGTGCGGAGGCCCAACGTCGAGATCACCCGCGGTAGCGACGCCCGCCAGTGCGCCGAGGCCGACAGTTCCGGACCCGTCAGCGGGGCGCCGCCGACCGGCGGGCGCATCGCGCCGGCCGCCTGCAGGTAGAGGTTGACGGCGGCGGCTTCTTCGCCCGCGAGCGGCTTGCCCAGCGAAGAGTAGTTGGGCAGGTAGTAGAGGTCCGGCTCGTTGCCGAGTGAGAAGCCGACCCCGTTCGTCGCCGCGGAAGTCGCGCCGGCGACGATCTGTTCGGCCCACGCCTGACGCCCGATGCGCACGTTCAGGCCGGCGGTGAGGGGCTCGTGGGTGGCGCTCAGCAGGCAGTGCAGCCGCGACCAGAACTGCGTATCGAGCGGGTACAGCGTGCGTTCTTCCCAGCTTTCCGGAGACGACGGCGCCGATCCGGCCGGCACTGTGAAGTCCTGGCTCTGCCCGGCCAGCTGCAGCGGCGGCGAGCCGAGACGCTGCAGCTCGGCGGTCAGCGCCGGCGACGGGCATTCCCCCGTTCCCAGCGCGGCGGCCATCACTGGGTACTCGATCGAGAGGCCCACCGGCGGCATGACGATCGCCACGCCCGGCGGAGCGGTCAGGGCAGGGGTCAGGGCGAGCTGCGGCGGCGGCGGGACGTGGCGATGCTTGTTAGCCGGCTTGCCAGCCGCGGCGGCCGCGGACGGGAGCGCCGGCAGCGCCGCGATCGCAGCGAGCGCGAGTGCCAGCCTGAATCTGCGCCTGATCGCCATCGCTGAGGTCTTCGACGCGTCCGCGCAAAGACCCGCCTCGCTGGGAGGATGTCCCACATGGACCCGGGCGAGACCTTCACGGCGCAGGAGCGAGCACGCCTCGCGCCGTTCGTCTCCGACCTCGACGCGCCGGTCTTCGCCCTAATGGGCCTGCCCGAGACGACCCGCGGCGCCCTCTTCGCCCGCTACTCGCGCTACCCCGGCACGCTGCGCCGCCTGCTGCTCGATGAGTTCGGCGAGGAGCTCGACCGGGCGCATCCCGACGGCGAGCGGTCTCCCGCCGGGGCGCGCGCGGAGGCCCTATACGAGCGGGTCCTGGGGGAATACGGCGATGACTCGGTGGCCCAGCTGGGTGGCGCTCACATCGCTTGCGAGTGGGTGTCGAACGTCCTCACGAAGGTGCTTCAGCGACCCCGTCTCGGGGCCTACCTCGAGCAGTCGACCCGCTACATCGCCTACGACCGCCCACTGCCCGGCGGCGGCTACCGCTACCACCGCGACCCCGAGCTGGGCCCCGCGTACGAGCAGGCCATGGAGAGCCTGTTCGCGACTTACGCGACACTGCTACCGAGCCTGGAGAGCTGGTTGGCCGAGCGCTTCGCGCCCGAGCCGGGCGCTCCCGGCGCGGCTCACGAGCGCGCCGTGCGGGCCAAGGCCCTCGATGTGCTCCGCGGCCTGCTGCCCGCCGCGGCGCTCTCCCACGTCGGCATCTTCGCCAGCGGCCAGACCTTCGAGCGGCTGATCATGCACCTTCGCGCCCACCCCCTGCCCGAGGCGCGCCGTTGCGGCGAGGGAATGCTCGAGGCGATGCGTGTTGTGGCTCCGAGCTTCGTGACGCGCGTCGATCGCGCCGACCGCGGCGGCGAGTGGGTCGAGTACCTGATCGAGCGGACCGCGGCCCAGGAACGCGCGGCGCGGCGGCTCGGCCTCGACACCGGGGAGGAGGAGGAGAAGAAGAAGAAGAAGGAGAAAGAGGAGGAGGAACCCGCGGGGGCGAGGCTGCTGCGGGCCGAGGGGGACGAGCAGACGTTGCTCGCGGCGCTCATCTTCGAGCAGTCCTCCCGGAGCGAAGCCGAGGCGCACGAGCGGGTCGCCCAGCTCGGCGACGGCGAGCGGCGGCAGCTGCTCGAATCGCTGCTGGGCGGCCGGGCGAACCGCCGGCACCTGCCGGGGCGCGGCCTGGAGGCCCTCCGCTACCGCTTCGAGATCGTCTCCGACTACGGCGCCTTCCGTGACCTGCAGCGCCACCGCATGCTGACCGTCCAGTGGCAGGTCTTGACCCCACACCTCGGCGCTGAGGTGCCCGAGGAGATCGAGGACGCGGGCCTGGGCGGCGAGTTCCGCAGCGGGCTCGAACGCTCGCGAGAGGCCTGGCAGCTTCTGGTCGACGAGGGCCTCGAGCAGCACGCTCCCTACGCGTTGTGCCTGGCATACCGGGTGCGCTACGTGCTCGACCTCAATGCCCGCGAGGCGATGCATCTGATCGAGCTGCGCTCGGGCCGCGAGGGGCACAGCGCCTACCGCGCGATCGCGCACCAGATGCACGAGCAGATCGCCGCTGTCCACCCCGCCGTCGCGGCTGCGATGGCCTACCTCGACGACACCGAGGAGCCGCGCCTCGAGCGCCTCGCCGCCGAGACTCGACACGAGCGGCGGGCCGCCGGCTGACAGATCCCGCAGGCCTCTACGATGGCGCGATGGAGGTGCCGGCCAGCCTGCTCACCGAGACCGCGCTGCTCCCCACGCGCGCTCACGAGGACGACGCCGCGTTCGACCTGCACGCCGATGAGACCCTGAGCCTCGGGCCCGGCGCCCGCGCGACGGTCGCGACGGGCGTGGCGCTGGCGCTGCCCGAGGGCTCGTGCGGGCTCGTGCTGCCACGCTCCGGGCTGGCGGCCCGCCACGGCGTGACCGTACTCAACGCGCCGGGGCTGATCGATCCCGGCTACCGGGGCGAGGTCAAGGTGGTGCTGCTCAACACCGACCCGGCCGAGCCCTTCGAGATCGAGCTCGGCGATCGCGTGGCCCAGCTGCTGGTGCTCTCGCCCGGCGAGGTCGTGCTTGTCGCGGGGAGCGAGCTCGAGCAGACCGTCAGGGGCGCGGGCGGCTTCGGCTCGACCGGGCGCTGAGGGCCCTAGACTGCCAGCGCCTCGCTCTCCTCGATCTCCGCGGTGATCTCCGGGGAGACCTCGAGCAGCTCCCCCGTGGGGGCGGGATTCCGCAGCCACAGCCCGGCGACGAGGGCGCCCGCGAGGGCGAAGCCGGCGCCGACCGCGAAGGCCACGTCGAAGCCGTTCGTGAGGGCGTGGCCGAATCCCGACGCGGCGTCGGCTCGGGTCTGTGCATCGGCGATCGTCGAGAGGATCGCGAGACCGAGCGCGCCGCCCATCAACCTCGAGGTGTTCAGCAGGCCCGAGCCGATGCCGCTCTGGGAGGCCGGCAGGCACTGCATCGCCACGATCGTCGCGGGCACCAGCGAGAAGCCGAAGCCGATCGCCGCCAGCATCGCCCCGGGGAGCACGCTGCCGAGGTAGCTGCCACCGGGCGCGACGCCGATCAGCAGAAGCATGCCGAGGGTCGCGACCGTCATCCCCGAGGTGATCACCGTCCGCGGCCCGAAGCGTCCCACGAGCCTCGGCGCGAGTGTCGAGGCGGCGAAGATCGACAGCGTCATCGGCAGGAACGAGAGGCCGGCCTCGATCGCATCGAAGTGGAGCACTTCCTGCATGTACAGGGTGAGGAAGAACCACACCGGGAAGAAGGCCGCGTAGAGGAGCGTCACGACGATGTTCGAGATCCGCAGCTGCACGAAGCGCAGGATCGAGAGCGGGATCAGCGGGGCCTTCGCCAGGCGCGCCTCGACGAGACCGAACAGGCCGAGCAGCACGAGGCCGGCGGCGAGCGGCCCGAGCACCCCGGGGGAGGTCCAGCCGAGCGTGTCGGTGCGGACGATCCCGAACGTCAATGCGACGAGGCTGCCCGTGATCAGCAGCGCGCCGGCGACATCGAAGTTGCGCGCCGCGCCGCGCTCGCGCTCGCCTGATATCAGCCTCAGGCCCATCGCGACCACGATCGCCCCCAGAGGCACGTTGACGGCGAAGATCGCCTGCCAGCCGAGCCCCTGCGTGAGGATGCCGCCGAGCAGCGCGCCGGAGGAGCCGCCGAGGGCGCCCATCGCCCCCCACAGGCCGACCGCACGGTTGCGCTCGGGCCCGGCCTCGAAGGAGCTCGTGACGATCGACAGCGTCGCCGGGGACAGCACGGCGCCGCCGACGCCCTGCAGAGCGCGCGCGCCCAGCAGCATGCCCTGAGAGCTCGCCAGAGCGCAGCCGAGCGATGCCAGCGAGAACAGCGCTGTGCCCGCGAGGAACACATTTCGCCGCCCCAGCAGGTCGGCAGAGCGTCCACCGAGCATCAGGAAGCCGGCGAAGGTAAGGGTGTAGGCGTTGACGACCCACTGCAGGCCGGTCGTCGAGAAGCCGAGGCCGCTGTGTATCGACGGCAGCGCCACGTTGACGATCGAGATGTCCAGGATCACCATGAACTGGGCCAGGCAGACGATCAGCAGCAGCGGCGTCTTCGATACCTGGCGGCGGGTTGGAATGCTCTCGGTAGCGCTCATGGGTTGATTGTGCGACACTCATTATCCAAGTAGTAGAGAACGGCTTATACTGGTAGTCGAGATGCCTGCCTCAGCACCCTCAGTAGTCGAGAACGAGGAGCCGCGCCCGCTCCGCGAGATCGCGGCGTCGGGACAGCTCCGCCGCGAAGAGCTCGCGGACTTCCTGCGCATGCGGCGAGCCGCCCTGCAACCCGAGGACGTCGGCCTGCCGGGCGGGGGGCGTCGCCGAACCCCGGGCCTGCGCCGGGAGGAGGTGGCCCAGCTCGCCGGCGTGGGCACGACGTGGTACACGTGGCTCGAGCAGGGCCGTGACGTGCGCGCCTCACTCGAGGTGCTCGAGGCGTTGTCGCGCGCCCTGCGACTCGACCAGGCGGAGCGCTCGCATCTGATCCTGCTCGGTCGCGGCGAGGCCGCACCGCCGTGCAAGCAGCCGCCCGAGCGGGTTTCCCCGACGTTGCGCCGCTTGATCGAGAACCTCGGTCCCAACCCCGCCTACGTGCTCGGCCGCCGCTGGGACTACCTGGCGTGGAACGACGCCGCGGTGGCGCTGCTCGGGGACTTCGGAGCGATTCCCCGGGCCGCCCGCAACCACCTCTGGCAGACCTTCACCGATCCCGCTCGCCGCGAGATGTTCAGCGATTGGCAGAGCAGTTCACGCGTGCTGGCGGCCAAGTTCCGGGCCGACAGCGCCCGCCACATCGGCGACCCCGAATTCGAGTCCCTGATCCTCGCCCTGCGCAGGTCCTCTCCCGAGTTCGCACGGGCGTGGGAACGCCACGAGGTATCGCACAGCGGCGAAGGCAGAAAGGACCTGCGCCATCCGCTCGCCGGAATGATGTCCTTCAACCACGCGGTCTTCCACCCCGCGGAGAAGCTCGAACAGCGCCTGATCCTGTTCACGCCGCTGCCCGAGAACGACACCGCCGAGAAGCTCGCGCGGCTGATGAGCGGGCGGCCGGAGCCGATCGCGCCGCGAGCGCCCGAGCGCCGCGCGCCCGTCGCTCCCGGCATCGTGGTGCCCGCCGGCTAGACGGGTCCAGCGAAACTCGCTGGACCGAGCGACCGGCCGTCAGGCGGGCCGGATCGCCCGCACGGAGATGCCCACGAGCGTAAGGTCGAGGGATCATCGACCTACGAACGGGGGGGGTCACGATGGGAATCTGGAACAGGGTCTTCGCGGCGGGCTATGACCGCTTTACCGCGAGGAGCGAGCGCGACTGCTTCGCCGCGCACCGCCGGGCGCTGCTGGCCGGCACGGAGGGCGACGTGATCGAGATCGGCGGCGGCACCGGCGCAAATCTCGAGATGTACGGCGGCGGCGTGCGCAGCCTCACGGTGACTGAGCCCGAGGAGCCCATGATCGCCCGTCTGCAACGCAAGATCGACGAGCAGCGACCCGGAACGAAGTTGCTGCGTGCGCCGGCCGAGGAGCTGCCGTTCGAAGACGACACGTTCGACGTCGCGGTCTCGACGCTCGTGCTCTGCACCGTGGGCGACCAGCCTCGCACGCTGAGCGAGCTGCGGCGGGTCCTGCGCCCAGGCGGGCGGCTGCTGTTCATGGAGCACGTACGTTCCGACGACGAGGGCCTCGCGCGCTGGCAGGACCGCCTGATGCCGCTGAACCGAGCGTTCGCCTGCGGCTGCCACTGCAACCGCCGGACGCTCGACGGCATCCGCGACGCCGGGTTCGAGGTGACGCAGCTCGAACGCGACACGATCGCTCACGCGCCGCCGTTCGTGCGGCCGCTGATCGTCGGCGTTGCTCGGGCCTGACCCCAGACGGGAGCGATGCGCGTGTGGCGCTCCCCGGCCGTCATCTACACCGCGACGGCCACCTCTTCGTCGCTGTAGATCTCGCCCCGTTCGGCCCTCTCGACGAGTGAAGCGGGCGGCTCGAAGCGCTCTCCATATCTGGCGGCCAGCTCCCGTGCCCGGGTGACGAAGCCCGCCACGCCGCCGTCGTATCCGTTGATGTACTGCAGCACCCCACCGGTCCAGCCGGGGAAGCCGATGCCGAGGATCGATCCGATGTTCGCGTCGGCGACCGACTCGATCACGCCCTCGTCGAGGCACTTGACGGTCTCGATCGACTCCACGAACAGCATCCGCTCCTCGATGTCCTTCAGCGAGATCGAGGCCGGGTCATCGGTCTCGGGGAAGAGCTCTTTGAGCCCTTTCCAGAGGCCCACGCGCTTGCCGTCCTCGTAGTCGTAGTAACCGGCTCCGGCGAGCTTGCCGCCACGGCCGGCGTCGAGCATCTTGTCAACGACGGCGAACGAAGGCCGGTCCTGGAAGACGCCGCCTTCCGCCTCGACGGCCGCCTTGGTGGCGTCGCGGATCTTCCTGGCGAGGTTGAGGTTGAGCTCATCTGAGAGCTGCAGCACCGGCGCCGGGTAGCCGGCCTGGTTGGATGCCTGCTCGATCGACGCCGCCGGAACGCCCTCGAGCAGCATGCCGACGCCCTCGTTGATGAACGTGCCGATCACGCGGCTCGTGAAGAAGCCGCGGCTGTCGTTGACGACGATCGGCGTCTTCTTGATCTGCTTGGCCAGGTCGAGCGCCCTGTAGAGCGTCTCCTCACTGGTCTTCTCGCCCTTGATGATCTCCAGCAGCGGCATCTTGTCGACGGGGCTGAAGAAGTGCAGGCCGATGAATTCCTCGGGCCTCGTCACACCCTCGGCGAGCTCGGTGATCGGCAGCGTCGATGTGTTCGAGCCGAGCAGCGCGGGTGGGTGGGACTCACTTTTAAGGTGCGGCTCGATCTCGGCGAAGACCTGGGCCTTCACGGCCGGGTCCTCGAACACCGCCTCGATCACCAGGTCCGCGCCGTCGGCTGCCGCCGGGTCGTCGGTGGGCGTGATCCGCGCCAGCAGCGCGTCGGACTTCTCCTGCGTCGAGCGCCCGCGCGCGAGCGCCTTCTCGACGAGGCCGGCCGAGTAGGCCTTGCCCTTCTCGGCTGCCTCCAGCGAGACGTCCTTGAGCACGACCTCGATGCCGGCTTTCGCGCACACGTAGGCGATCGCCGCGCCCATCATGCCGGCGCCGAGTACGACCACCTTCTTGGCCTGGAACTGCTCGATCCCCTCGGGCCGGTCGCGGTCGCCGTTGACCCGCTGCAGGTCGAAGAAGAACGCCTGGATCATGTTCTTGGCGACCTGGCCGGTGAGCAGGTCGACGAAGTAGCGGCCCTCGATCTCGATCGCCGTTTCGAAGTCGACCTGCGCGCCCTCGACGGCCGCCGCCATGATGTGGTGCGGCGCCGGGTAGTTCGCGCCCTTCAGCTGCTTGCGCAGGTTGGCCGGGAAGGCCGGAAGGTTCTGGGCGAGCTTCGGGTTCGACGGCGTGCCGCCGGGCATCTTGTAGCCCTTCACGTCCCAGGGCTGCTCGACCGGCTGCTCTTCGCCCGCCCGCGCCTTGACCCAGGCCTTCGCGGCCGGGACGAGCTCCTCCTGGGTTGCGACGGTCTCGTCGAGGATGCCCGTCTCCTTGGCCTGAGCGGGACGCAGGCGCTGGCCCTGCATGAGCAGCTTCAGCAGCGCGTCGGCGATGCCGAGCATCCGCACCGTGCGAACCACCCCGCCGGCACCCGGAAGCAATCCGAGCTGAACCTCGGGGAAGCCCATCTGCACCTTGTCCTGATCGACGGCGACGCGATGGTGGCAGGCCAGGCAGATCTCGAGGCCACCGCCGAGGGCGGCGCCGTTGATCGCCGCGCAGACCGGCATGCCGAGTGTCTCGAGCCGGCGCAGTTGCGCCTTGCCGGCGCGGACCATCTCGGCGAGCGCAGGAGCATCGTCCTTGCCGGCCGCCTTCAGGTCGTTGAGGTCGCCTCCGGCGAAGAAGGTGCTCTTCGCGGAAGTGATCACGACGCCGGTGATGTCCTCTTTCTCGGCCTCGAGACGGTCGAGCGTCGCCGCCATGGATTCCGCGTAGGCGCGATTCATCGTGTTCGCCGACTGGCTCGGGTCGTCGAGCGTCAACAGGACGATGCCGTCCTCGTCCTTCTCCCAGTCGATGGTTGACTCTGCCATCTAGATCGCCTCCACGACGGTCGCGATTCCCATGCCGCCGCCGACGCACAGCGTCGCCAGCCCGTAGCGGCCGCCTGTGCGGTGCAGCTCCTCGATCAGCGTGCCGAGGATCATGCCTCCGGTCGCGCCGAGCGGGTGGCCCATCGCGATCGCGCCACCGTTGACGTTGACCTTCTCCATGTCGAGGCCCATGTCCTTGACGAAGCGCAGCACGACAGCGGCGAAGGCCTCGTTGATCTCCACGAGGTCGAGATCCTCGACCGTCAAGCCCGCCTTCGCGAGCGCCTTCTTGGAGGCGGGCGCGGGTCCGGTCAGCATGATCGTCGGGTCCGCCCCGGAGAGCGCTGTGGCGAGGATCCTCGCCTTCGGCTTCATGCCAAGCTCCTCACCGGTCTTCTCGTTGCCGATCGTCACCAGCGACGCACCGTCGACGATGCCCGAGGAGTTGCCGGGCGTGTGGACGTGCTCGATCTTCTCGACCCAGTGGTACTTCTGCAGCGCCACCGCGTCGAAGCCGCCCATCTCGCCGATCGCGGCGAACGAGGGCTTGAGGCCGCCGAGCGTTTCGACCGTCGTGCCGGGTCGGATGAACTCGTCGTGATCGAGCACGACGTTGTCGTTGATGTCCTTGACCGGCACCACCGTGTTCTCGAAGCGTCCCTCCTGCTGCGCGTTCCAGGCGCGTTCCTGG
The DNA here is from genome assembly GCA_036394235.1 of Solirubrobacteraceae bacterium. Lineage (GTDB taxonomy): Bacteria > Actinomycetota > Thermoleophilia > Solirubrobacterales > Solirubrobacteraceae > Palsa-744. The sequence continues at coordinate 10,239 of DASWFM010000245.1, forward strand.
GACTGCGCCGCATATCCATCGACGTCCTCGCGCGAGAACTCCTCGAGCGTGGCGATCAGATCCGCGCTGACGCCCTGCGGAATGAAGGAGGTGTCGTAGTTGGTCTCGGGGTCCATCGCCCAGGCGCCGCCGTCCGAGCCCATCGGCACGCGCGACATCGACTCGACGCCACCGGCGAAGACGAGGTCCTCCCAGCCGGAGGCGACCTTCTGAGCGGCGATGTTGACGGCCTCGAGGCCAGAGGCGCAGAAGCGGTTGACCTGCACGCCGGCGACGGTGTCAGGAAGGCCGGCCTTGATCGCGGCGGTCTTGGCGATGTCCGCTCCCTGGTCGCCGACCGGGGAGACGCAGCCGAGAACGACGTCGTCCACCCGGTTGGGGTCGAGTTTCTCGTTGCGGACGAGCGTCTCGTGCATCAGCCCCACGACGAGGTCGACCGGCTTGGTGCCGTGCAGCGACCCGCCTACCTTGCCCTTGCCCCGCGGCGTCCTGATCGCGTCGAACACCAGCGCCTCTGCGGCTGCCATCAGTGGTCCTCCTGCTGTCATCCCTGCCCGCTGCCTCCGGCTCCCGGAAGACGGACGGGGTCTCGGATCCTGCGGCGCGGACGCTACCACAAACGTTCGTGCATGAACGCAAATATGATTAGGATCAGAAGCATGGAGACGACAGCCGAGACCCGCCCCCCGCGTCGCAGCCAGGCAGAGCGCAGCGCATCGACCCGCGAGGCGCTGCTCGACGCCACGATCTCGTGCCTGGTGGAGGACGGTTACGCGAACACGACGACGGCCCGAGTGTCTAAGCGCGCGGGCCTCTCGCGCGGCGCCCATCTGCATCACTTCCAGACCCGCCAGGCGCTGCTCGCCGCTGCGATGGAGCACCTCGCCGAGCGCCGCGGCGAGCACCTGCTCGAGGCCGCCGAGAAGCTGCCCTCGGGACGCGAGCGCCTCGCCGCCGGGCTCGACCTGCTGTGGTCGGGCTACGCCAGCCCGCTGTATCAGGCGGCACTCGACCTCTGGACGCACGCCCGCACCGATCCCGAGCTGCGCGAGCGCCTGGCGCCGATTGAGCGAGACCTCGATCGCCAGACGCTGAGGCTGTCCCGGACCCTTTTCGGCGAGCTCGCGGAGCGCCCCGGCTTCGACCGCCTGATCGAGATGGCGGCGGCGACGATGCGGGGGCTGGCGCTGCTCGACACCCTGCACCCCGGCAGCACACGAAACAGCAGGCAGTGGCCCTACTGCCGAGCGCGGCTGGTGGAGCTGTTCGAGGGAGGCTGAGGCGGGCGGGTCGCGGCGCCTTGCCCCCGCGACCCACCACCTGACGTCCTAGCTCGTCTGCGTCACCTCGCCCTGGAACTCGCACGAGTTTGCACTTCCGTGCGTTTTGTTCCAGTGCACGGGAACTCCGTTGAGCGACACGCCCGATTCAGGCGACCAGGCGTAGAAGGCCTCGTCGTAATCCTCGTCGCTGGCCACTTCGACACCGCTTCCCGGGGTCATTTCTTCCTCGCCGCTGTCCTCGCCGTAGACCCAATCGCCCGTCGTCGACGTCGTCAGCAGGTAGGAGCCTTCCCCTGTCACGCTGCAGTGCGCGGTGAGCGTGAACGGACCCACGGTCGCGACCACCTTGTCGCCCCCACCTTCGGCGATCAGGACGTTGCCCCAGCGCGTTTGACCCGAGATGCCTTCCAGCCCACGGGCACCCGCCGCCCCGGCGGCTCCCGTCGCGCCCGTCGCGCCCGTCGAGCCCTGCAGGCCCTGCGGGCCTTTCTGGCTGAAGGCGAGCGTCGACGTCCCTTTCGGACATTTCTTGCTCGGCTTCACGACCCGCAGCGCGCCGCCCCTCTTGCTCACGCAGCCCTTGATGGCGCCGCTGCTGCTCACCAGGCCGCCGGTGGCCGCGTAGGCGCCACCGCCCAACGCGACGAACACAGCGATGCTGGACATGACGTTCGCGTAGGTCACGCGACCGCCTCTGAATGCTCTCACGGAGCAACCCCCTCGTTTGGCATGTGTTGGCCTCGGCACGCTAACGGGGGATCCGGATGGGCCGACCGCCCGTCGACGGATGTTCTCGTCGTGCGGACGGCCGGCCCCAACCGCGGACTGCCTCTCCAGGCACGCTCGCAGATCCAGCCCCGCGAGCGCTCTCTCTCTCTCTCTCTCTCGCTACGGCAGGACCCCCTCCACTTCGGTGGTCAGGTGGGCTTGGCCTTTGACGTTCGGGTGGTAGCTTTCTTCGAGCGGGTTGGACTGACCGTTCAGCCACTCTTCAGAGGCACACACCTCGTGCGCTTTGAATGCAGCACGGTCGTCCACGAAGGTGAAGCCGTGGCCTGCCGTCTGCGCTTTGACCGCGGCGTCGAGTTTGTCACCCGTTTCGTTCAGTTTCCTCTCGTTGGACGAGGTGAGGAAGTTGACGTTGCAGGTGGTACCGGTGTCGGTGAAGAGGTGCGGATATCCGACCACCACGACGTGCGCTGTCGTTGCCCTCGAGCGGATGTTGTTGTAGGTCGTGTTCAGCACACCCGGGAGGGTGTTGGCGATGTAGCTGTTGGCTTCGTTGATCGCACTGCCGCATGTGAAGTAGTACAGCGCGCAGTTGATGATCACGTTGGAGAAGCCCGCGTCGTTGCCGCCGATCGAGATCGTGACGAGCGCCGTGCTGCTACTGAGCGTTCCCAGCTGTTTGGAGTTCACGTCACTGGTCTTCGCGCCGCTGCAGGCCTGGAAGCTGAGCGCGTAGCCCCGCGCGGCCGCGATCTTCGGCCCGTACGCGTCCGGGCTGCGCTTGCAGCTGCCTTCTTCGCTGTAGAACACCCGCGTGCCCACGCCGGAGGCGTAGGAGTCGCCGAGATCGACGTACTGCGATGCCGCGGCTGACGCCGCCGGTATCAGCAACCCCGCCGCGAACGCGGCCAAGCAGATGACGCGAGTCACTTTCCCCATTTGTTCCCTCTCTCCTGTAGTGCCCAGGAGCCCCTTGCGAGCCGGGTGGCGGGCTCCCCCTCGGGCGGTTGTGTCTAACCTAACCCCGGATGTTTCCCCACGTCAAGAGGTTGTTCTCCCATCTCCTGGTTTCAGCAGTACGAGTTGTCCCCGCGAGATAACGAATCGAGCGGCGCCCGGGTCAAATCTGTTCCGAGGTGACAGTGAAGGCCTGGCGACCGCGCCTTCTACGCGCGCGACCGCGGTTCAAGCCGGCCGGCGCGTGCCTTCTAGACCTGCGCGGCCGTGGCCTGCGCGGCGCTCGCCGGCGAGAGGTGCCGGCCGAGGAAGTGGAGCTGGTCGGACACAGCCTGCTCGAACGGCGCGCCGACGTAGAGCTCGAAATGCCCGACCGGGTAGGTGCGGACCTCGGCGCGGCCCGTCGCCTGCCACGCGGCCTCCTGGGCTGCCGCCGGAGGCGCGATCGCGTCGCGGTCGGCGATCTGAACGAGGATCGGGCAGGGCAGCCGGTCGGCTTGCAGGCCCGGACGGTAGAGGCCGGCTGTGAGCCCGAAGCGTGCCGCGACCTCGTTCCGCCATGTCGGCCCCGCGATCGCACGGTAGCCCGGCTCGGCGTCGGGGCTGCTCATCGCGGCAAGCGTCCCCGGCGGCCCGACGACGGGGAGCATCACCGGCGCCGCGCCGCGGCGTGCACCGATCGCATCGCGCATTCCCGCGGCCGTGATCTTCGCGAGCTGCCCCAGGCCGGCGTAGCGCACGAGGCTGAGCAGCGTGGCGCGTCCGTCCATCGCCGGGACCATCGAGATCGCCGCCGCGACGCGGCCGTCGGCAACTGCCACCGCGACGGCGTGCCCACCCGAGAAGGATGTCCCCCACACGACGATCCGCTCCGGATCGACCTCCGGTAGCGTCCGCGCGAAGGCGATCGCCGCCGCGTAGTCCTCGAGCTGTGCCGCCACCGAGACGAGCTGGCGTGGCTCGCCGCCGCTGGCTCCGAAGTAGCGGTAGTCGAAGGCCATCGCATCCAGCCCCGCCGCCGCGAAGCGCTCCGCGAACGGCAGCAGCCCGGAATCGACCGTGCCGGCGAAGCCGTGCGCCATCACCAAGCAGGGCCGTCGCCCCTGAGCGTCCAGGAACGCCTCTCCCTGTCCCTGCAGGTGCACGCCCTCCAGGCGCACCCCCGCTGAGGCGAACTCGACTCCGCTCACCTGTTCCCCGCGACGGGGTAAGCCGCCTGGCCGACCTCGGTTCCGGCCGCGCGCCCGGCGGTCTGCGATCCCGTCGCGGCGCCAGCTCGTGCTCGCGCCTGCCCGGCGGGGATCGTGCGGTGTTCGAGCTCTCGCTTGTAGGAGTACCACTCGAGCTGCATCGTGTGGCGCGGCTTGGCCGTGAAGTGCCCGGTATGGAAAGCCTCGTCGGCCGCGATCTCTCGCTCCATCTGCTCGTCCGGGGGCGGAGCCCAGTCGCCGCTCAGCCAGCGGGCCGCGAGCTTGGACTGGAGCTCGGCAAACGGGAAGATCGTCGGGATCGCCTGGCCGAGGCCGATGAAGGCGAGGTCGTCGATGCCGGGCTTGAGCATCCGCTTGAACAGCGGCAGCACGTTTTCCGGCGCGCTCAAGAGGTCTGGATCGAGGAACGGGAAGCTGACGTTGTAGCCGGTCGCATAGATGATCGCGTCGACCCGCTCGACGCTCCCGTCGGCGAACCGCACCGAGTCGCCGAGCAGCTCCGCGACGTCCCCCTTGGCAACCGCATCCCCGGCGCCGAGCCGCCCCAACAGCTCGCTGGAGACGGTCGGATGGGCGTCGAGGAAGTTGTGGTTGGGCGTAGGCAGCCCGAAGTCCTCCATGCGGCCCGAGAAGATCCGTGGCAGCAGCCGCGCCGCCCGCCGCTGGAGCTTCGCCGGAAGCAGGGGATTGGTCTTCACGACCTGGTCGGCCGGTATGCCGAACAGGTACTTCGGCACCACGTAGGCCCCCGAACGGGTCGAGAGGAAGACGACGTCGCACATCGTCTTGCGGCCGAGCTCGGAGACGATGTCGACGGCGCTGTTGCCGATCCCCACGACCAGCACGCGCTTGCCCTTGAGCTCCAGCGGATCGCCGGGGTCGATGTAGTCGTGGGAGTGGATCTGGGGGCCGTCGAAGGAGCCCGGGAAGGACGGCATCCGCGGATCCCAGTGGTGGCCGTTGCAGACGAGCAGGGCGTCGAAGCTCTCGCTCGAGCCGTCATCGAGGGTGATCCGCCAACCGCCCTGCGGCCCGCGCTCAGCGCTCGTCACGCGGGTGTTGAAGCGGATGTTGCGACGGAGCCCGAAGGCATCGGCGTAGTCGCGCAGCCACTCGAAGATATGCGAGTGGTGGGGGTAGTCCGGGTAGCGATCGGGCATCGGGAAGTCGCGGAAGGAGATCGACGGCTTGGAGATGTCGATGTGCAGCGAGCGGTATGCCGAGGAGACGCCGTTCGGGTTCTGGAAGTACCAGTTGCCGCCCACGTCATCCGATGCCTCGAAGCACGTGTGGGGCACGCCGAAGTCGTCGAGCGACTTGCAGGCGGTCAATCCGCTCACGCCCGCGCCGATCACGCAAACGTTCGGCTTCGCAGATGCCATGGGCGAATGCTAGAGGGCGGACGATCGCGGCGGACCGCCGCCCGTCAGGCTCGCGCTGTCAACCCGCCGCGAGGACCGCCGGGCGCCGCTGCGCCCAGGGGCTCGCGGCTTCCAGCTGCGCGGCAAGCGCGAGGAGCTGGCCGTCGCGCCAAGGCCCCGCGAGCAGCTGCACGCCCACGGGGAGCTGCTGCTCAGTCCAGTAAAGCGGGAGCGACACCCCGGGCAGTCCGGTGACGTTGCCGAAAGCGGTGAACGAGACGCTCGCCACCACGTCGAGGACAGGCTGGTCAGGCGTCGCGTGTTGCGCCTCGAGCGTCGCCCCGGCCTTCGGGGGCAGGATCGCCGAGGTCGGCGTCAGCAGCATGTCGAACTCCCGGCCCCAGCGCGCGACCTCGCGACGGCTGAGCAGCTCGAGCGTCTTCGCGGCCAGCACGTAGTCGTAGGCGCCTGTCTCCCCGGCGAGCCTTCGCTGGTGGACGATGTGTGGCTCAGTGGCGGACCAGTCGACGCCCTCGTAGTCGGCGAGGCCGCCCTGCGTGATGGCGATGAACGGCGCCACCATCTCCTCGGAGATCGTCGGCACCTCGACCTCCTCGACAGCGTGGCCGAGGCTCTCGAGCAGGCTCGCCGCGGATCGTGCCGCGGCGACACAGTGCGCGTCGGTGGGGATCCCGAGCGGCGCCTCCGCCATCAGACCGATGCGAAGCTGCCCCGGCGAGGCCGACTCCGCCTCGGCGGCGAAGGGCCGGTCCGGCGCGGGCGCGTTGTACCAGGCCAGTGGGTCGGGGCCGGAGATCGCATCGAGCGCCACAGCGGACTCCGCAACGGTGCGGCACACGACGCCCTCGACGACCGCTCCCTCCCAGCTCTCTGCAAGGCGCGGCACCCGCCCGCGGCTCGGCTTGAAGCCGACCAGCCCGCAGTAGGAGGCCGGGATACGGATCGAGCCGCCGCCGTCGTTGGCGTGGGCGACCGGGAACATGCCGCCCGCGACCGCCGCCGCGGCGCCGCCGCTCGAGCCTCCCGGGGTGCGCTCGGTGTCCCAGGGATTGCGGCTCGGGCCGAAGCGCAGGTTCTCGGCCGCCGTGATCACGCCGAACTCGGGAGTGTTGGTGCGCCCGCAGAGGACAAAGCCGGCCGCGGCCAACGCGTCGACGACGAGCTCGCTCTCCTCGCTCACGCCCTCCGGCGCGCCGCGCGAGCCGAAGGTGACGGGCCAGCCCGCCACGGGTGTCAGGTCCTTGATCGGGATCGGCACCCCGAGGAACGGCGGCGTGGAGCCGGCAGCGTCGTCCGCCTCGGCGAGCCGCCTGTCGGCCGCCTCGGCTGCGGAGCGGGCCTCACCGTCGTTGCGCCACGTGACCGCGTTCAGCTCCGGGTTGCGCTCGTCCACAGCGGCCAGGCACGCCTCGAGCAGCTCCACCGCCGAGAGCTCGCGGCGTCGCAGCGCCGCGGCCAGTTCGAGCGCCGAGGAGGATGGGCCTAGATCAGCCATCGGCGCGACCCTAACAGGGGGCTCCGGCCCGTGCGGATAGCCACGGTGGTTGCGACCCTATACTCGCGCGGCATGGAGGCGGATGTCGAGACCGACCCAGCATGGCTGGAGCGCCTCTACTCGCTCAACGGGGTGATCGTCGCATCGGGGGAGCGTCTCGCCGGAAGCATCTGCTACGAGCACCATTCCACGACCTTCGAGCGTGAACGGCCCGTCGCGCTGAATCGAACCAAGCGTGAGCGCTTTCGCCTCGCCGCACAGCGCGCCACCCGGATGCTCGAGATCGGTGTCAACGGCGGGCACTCCGCTTACGTTGCACTGAGCGCCAACTCGGACCTCGAGTTTCACGGTGTCGACATCGGCGAGCACAAATACGTCAGACCGGCCGTCGAGTGGCTGATGGCCGAGTTCCCAGACAGGGTCTTCTTCTACGAGGGCAGCTGCTTGGAGATCCTGCCGGAGCTGCATCGTCGCGGAATGCACTTCGACTGCTTTCACATCGACGGCGGGAAGCACACCTATTACCGTGACATCCTCAACTGCCACCGGCTCGCCGAGCCTCATCACCAGAGCCTGATCATCGTCGACGACTTCAACTTCGGCCCCGTTCAGACCATTTGGCGTCTCTGCATCCGTCAAGGTCTCGTCAAGCAGTCTCCTGATTTTCCGCCGATGGACCGAGACGCTCAGAGGCAGAATGCGGTCGGCACCCTCGAGCCGATCTCGACGCCACGATGGTGGGCCTATCGCCTGCGACTGGCGCTGGTCACCGCCAGGCGCAAGTTCCTGGCGCGCAGCTAGTCGGAGCCAACTCGAGGCGGCGGGCACAACGCCGCCGGACGCGACCGCGTGCCGAGCACCTCCCGGCGCTAACAGGCGCCCGTCAGATCCTTCGCTACACGGTTCGGCACGGTTCCGTGCCCGTTCGCCGCTCGGATCGGGCACCGCAGGAATGCACTCCCGCTCGTGATGAACCTCCAGCGTCCGGCGACCCGATGGACGATCGCGATCCCGTTCGCCGCCCACCGCAGGCACGATCGGCCGCCCCGGTACGACTCCGAACCCCACGCCGAGTCGACCGTGGAGACGTACACACGGGTACACCTCAAAGGGATTCCGCGGCTGATCGCCGGTCCACAGGAGCGTTGGCTGCCGCTACCGAAGCATTGGGCGGTCGGCGATGTCAACGAGGCCACGATCGCCGCCTTCT
>DASWFM010000246.1:0-1654 GCA_036394235.1 Solirubrobacteraceae bacterium
GGCGGCGCCGGCGACGAGGCGCTCGCCTCCTACATCGGTGCCACGATGCGGGGCCTCGGCGGAACCGGGGCCGGCGGCTTCGTGGTTCACACGCGCCACGTCGAAGGGCAGACGGTCGAAGGTCAGCGACGTCTGACCACGGTGATCGCCGTGCGCCCCGGCTCCACCAGCGCCACGCCGATCGTGATCGTCGCCCACCGGGACGCCGCCGCAAGCGGGTCGCGCGGTGAGCTATCAGGGACCGCCGCGCTGCTCGAGCTCGCACGGGTGTTCGCGGCGAGGGAGACCAGGCGCACGATCGTCTTGGCCTCGACCTCCGGCGGCAGCGGCGGCGACGCGGGCGCGGCAGGGCTCGGCGAAAGCCTCGAAGCGGCCGGCGTGCACGGGCCCTTCGACGCCGCGATCGCGCTCGGCGACCTCGCCGGAGCGAGCCTGCGCCGCCCGCTCGTCGTGCCCTACTCCGATGGTTTCGGATCGGCCCCGGAGGCCCTGCAGCGGACCGTAGCCGACGCGATCAAACGCGAGTCCGGCTGGGATCCCGGCGCGCCCAGCACGCTGGGCCAGCTCGCCCACCTCAGCTTCCCTGCCGCAGTGGGCGAGCAGGGCGTGCTCGATGCCCGGGGCCTGCCCGCCGTGCTCGTCGGAGCGAGCGGCGAACGGGTCGGCGCCGCGGAGCGCACGAGCCTAGAACGGCTCGAACTGCTGGGTCGCGGCACGCTCAGCGCGATCGACGCGCTCGACACCGCTCGCGACGTTCCCCCGACGCTGCAGACAGGTGTGTCGCTGCAGCACAAGACGGTGCCCGAGTGGGCGATCCGCCTGCTGCTCGGGACGCTGCTGCTGCCTCCGCTCGTCGCCGGCGCCGACGGCCTTGCTCGCGTGCGTCGCCGCAAGCAGCCGGTGGGACGGTGGACTGTCTGGGCGCTCGCCTGCGGACTGCCGTTTTTCTGCTGCGCAGTGTTCTGCTGGGTGCTCGGCCGTCTCGGGATCATCGGCGCGGCGCCCTCGGTTCCCGTGCCCGCTGGCGCGATGCCACTGGACGGCGCGGCGATCACCGCCCTCGTCGCCGTCGCGCTGACGTTCCTGCTGTCCTGGCTGCTGTGGGGGGCGCTGATGCGGCGTCTCGGCATCGGCTCGCCGGCGCGGAGGCCCGACCCCGACGTCGCCGGGCTGCCGTTGCAGCTGATCCTCACGGTCCTCGCCCTGCTCGTCTGGATCGGGAACCCCTACACCGCGTTGCTGGCGATCCCGGCGCTGCACCTGTGGCTGCTGCTCGCCGCGCCCGAGCTGCGTCCCCGCCCCCCGATCGCGCTGGGGATCGTCGCGCTCGGGCTACTGCCGCTCGGGCTGCTGCTGGCCTTCTACGCCCGCCAGCTCGGGCTCGGCCCGGGCGAGTTGGCCTGGAGCGCGGTGCTGCTGCTCGCGGGCGGCCACGTCGGCCTCGGCTCCGCGCTCTTGTGGAGCATCGCCTTCGGCTGCGGGGCGGGCGCGCTGATGCTCGCGCTGCGCGGCTACGAGGATCTCGCCCCGCCGATCGCCGAGCAGGGCCTCGAGATCACGATCCGGGGTCCGATGAGCTACGCCGGTCCGGGCTCGCTCGGAGGTACGGAGTCGGCTCTGCGACGATGAAGGCGGTGAGCGAGTTCCCGATCCT
>DASWFM010000247.1:0-2850 GCA_036394235.1 Solirubrobacteraceae bacterium
CTCCGCCGAGCGCGACGGGACCAGCGCGATCGCGGCGCCGGCACGCAATGCGGACAGCTCGCGCGCCGCGACGGAGCCGAGGAAACGCACATCGGCCCCCGCTGCTCGGGCCGTCAACGCCTCGAGCTGCGGCCCCTCGCCCGCGATGCGCAGTGGAATGCCGGCGATGCGGCAGGCGTCGATCGCGAGGTCCACGCCCTTCTCCGGCGCCAGACGCGAGACGACGAGTGCGTAGCCGCTCTCGGCGGGCTTGGAGGCGGGCGGCTCGGGCGCCTCGACCGGCGGCGGCAGCACCATCACCTCGCCTGGAAGCGGGGCGCCAAGCTCGGCGAGCATGCTCGCGGCGAACCGAGAAGGCACCACGACGGCGTCGGCCAGACCGGTCATCCGTCGCTGCCACATCGCCAGCGAGGCGCCGTAGACGAGGCCCTCGGCACGGTTGCCCCTGCAGTTGCGCACGATCCCCGGCAGCGTGTTGCGGCCGTGGCAGCGGGTGCACTCCTCGCCTCTGGTGAAACACACGCCGACCGCGCAGACGAGGCGGTACTGGTGCAGGTGCAGGACGATCCGCGCACCCGCATCGCGCGCGGCGGCCAGGGCGCGCCAGCCGAACGGCGGCAGCAGGTTGTGGGCGTGCACGATCCGGACGCCCTCCTCGCGCACGATCTCCGCCACCGCTGCGCTGTCGAGGCCCCCCCACAGCAGCCCCGCAGCCGCGCGGGCGGGGCCGGTCGCGGAGGAGTCCCGCGAGAGCAGCTCAGCTCGCTCCCCGAGCCTCTCGCGGACGAGTGCCAGCAGGTCCTCGACGACCCGCTCCTCGCCACCCGTGGTGCGGTAGCGGTTGTGCAGGAAGAGAACCATCGCTCGGTCAAACCTAGACTCTCTTGCCCATGGAGCCGCCCGCCTCGATCGTGATCCCGACCAGGGACCGCCTGTCATATCTCGGCATTGCGCTCGAATCGCTGGCCGCGGAAGCCGCCGCCCTGGGGGTGGAGGTGCTGGTCGTCGAGGACGGCCCGCTCGCTGCGAGTACTCGCGAGCTCGCCGAGCGCGAGGGCGCCCGCTACGAGGCGCTGGGCAGGCATCTGGGACTCAATGCCGCTCGCAATCGGGGCGTGAGCGCCACGAGCGGCTCGCTCGTGGCGTTCCTGGATGACGACGTGCGGGTGCGTCCCGGCTGGCTCGCGGCGCTGCTCGCCGCGGCCGGCGAGAACCCCCAGAACGATGTCTTCGCCGGGCGCATCCTCGCGCGGCTCGAAGGCCCGGCGCCACGCAGCTGCGGAGGCGAGCTGGCACCGATCACGACACTCGACCTCGGCGAGCAGGACCGGGCGACCCCGTTCGCGTGGGGATCGAACATGGCGATACGCCGAGCTGCGCTCGAGCGCGTCGGACCGTTCGAGGAGAGCCTCGGAGGAGGAGGCGATGAGCAGGAGTGGCAGGAACGCGCCGGAGGCGCCGCGCTGTACGTCGCCGGTGCGATCGTCGAGCACCGCCGGGCCGGCGACGACGCCCGGCTGCGCTCGCTGTGCCGCGCTGCCTACGCGCGCGGCCGAGGCGCCCGGCGCTTCGACGAGCGCCGGGGGACGGCGAGGACGGCAGGTGCGGAGCTCCGCACGTTGGCCGGTTGCCTCGGCCACGTGCTGCTGCGCAACTGCCCGGCCGGCCTGACGATGGCAGCGCACAGCGCGGGGCGCCTGCGCGAGGCGCTCGCGCGGGGCGATCAAGGCGCGCCGGGGCAGAACGGAGCGGCCTCGCCGGACGGTCTGCCCGGCACGGACACTGCGAGCGGGCGAGCGTCCAGCGATTTCCTATCGGGCGCGAGCGGCACCGTCGGTGGTCTCGACAAGCTGCGGCGTCGCGCTCGCGACGAGCTGGCCTCCGCGGGCGAGCTTCTCAGCGGGCGCAACGCCCGTCTCGCCCTTGCCGCTCGCCACGCGCCGCCGCTTCGCCGGGTGCTGGTGCTCACCGTCACGCGGCCCGGCCGCGGCGCGCTCGCGGCGGCGATCCGCGAGGAGCTGCTGCGCTCCCGCCACGACGTTCGACTGCACAGCGCAACGGCGGGCACGGAGGGCAAGTTCGAGAACCTCAACCGGCTGCTCACCCAGCACCCGGTCGAGGGGCACGACTGGCTGCTCGTCGTTGACGACGACGTGGAGCTGCCTCGAGGCTTCCTCGACCGCTTCCTGTTCCTGTGCGAGCGATTCGAGCTGACGCTCGCACAGCCGGCTCACCGGCTGGACTCGCACGCAGCCTGGGAGGTCACGCGGCGGCGCCCCGGGAGCGTCGTACGCGAGACGAGCTTCGTCGAGATCGGACCGGTGACGGCATTCGCCAGTGACAGCTTCCAGGTGCTTCTGCCGTTCCCCGCCGTGCGGATGGGCTGGGGGCTGGACGTGCATTGGGCCGCGCTGGCGCGCCTGCACGGCTGGCGTTGCGGCATCACCGACGCTGTCGCCGTGAGCCATCGCCAGGCGCCCGCCGCAGCGGGCTACGCCCGCGAGGAGGCGATCGCCGAGGCGCGGGCGTTCCTCGCCGAGCGCCCCCACATCAGCGCAGACGAAGCGCAGCGCACACTCGCGACCCACGCCCGCTGGTGATGGCGAGGGACCAGGGCCGGCCGCGCGTGGCGGTCGTCGCGGAGTTCTATCCGAGCCGTCGTGACCCCGTCTGGGGCGTCTGGACACACCGCCAGGCCCTCGCCGCGCGGGACGCCGGAGCGGAGGTGCGCGTGGTGGTGCTCCATCGCCTCGTGCCACCCCGCTCCTCGCTCGCCGAGGGACCGGCGGGCGCGGCGAGGGCCCTCGGCGAGCTGCTGGCCGAGCCCCGCGAGCAGGTCCTGGACGGGCT
>DASWFM010000248.1:0-3746 GCA_036394235.1 Solirubrobacteraceae bacterium
AGTCCTCGACGGCGACGCACAGGGCGGGAGCCACGCCGAGCCGGCGAGTGGCCTCGAGGTAGACGTCGGGCGCCGGCTTGCCCCGCGGGACCTCGTCGGAGGAGACAGTGACCGCGAACTGCGTGCTCCAGCCCGTCAAGCTCAGCACCAGCTCGATCACCTCGCGGTTCGAGGAGGAGGCCAAGCCCAGGCGCCAGCGCGCGGCGAGGCGGCGAACCGCCCGGTCGGCCCCCTTGATCACAGGGAGGTTCGCGCGGTAGCGGGCCTCGAGCTCCGCCACCACCTGCCGGGAGATCTCAGCGGGCTCGAGCCCGATCCGGAGCTGCTCGCTCATGTAGCGGCTCCACTCGTGGGAGCTCATGCCGAGCATGTCGTGCACGGCCGCGTCCGTCCAGGTGCCGCCGAGCTCGACCGTCACCTTGCGCTTGGCCTCGGCCCATACCTGCTCGGATTCGACCAGGACTCCGTCGAGGTCGAAGATCACCGCCTCCGTCTCCGCCGTCACGACAGCCTCACGCCCCAGCGCGCGACGAGTGCCTCGCCGGGCTCGAGCCGCACGATCCCCTCCCCGCTTTGGAGCGCATTGGGAGGGCACGTCATCGGCTCTGCGCCCAGGCCGCGCCGGCGACGGGCCGCGCTCAAGCCGTCGCCGGTGTAGATCTCGATCAGCGGATAGTGCTCGTCGACCCACAGCTCGGCTGTTCGCGAGTCCGGTCCCGTCAGGCGCGCCCAGGCGAGCCCCGTCTCATCGCGCGACAGGTCCGCGAAGGCGGAGTCGATCGCCAGAGCCCCCAATCGCCGCGGCTCGCGAAAGTCGAACGGGGTCCCCGCGACCGGCTCGCGTCCCACGGGCAACTGACGCTCGTCGTCCGTGAGGATCCGCGTCTGCGCCGCCAGCTGCAAGCTGCATTCGTCGAGGAGCCCGTTCCCGGGCGAGAGATAGGGATGCTGACCCGAGCCGAAAGGGCACGCCTGCTCTCCGATGTTGACGCTCGTGGTCGTCACGATCAGGCCCCCGGCCGCGAGCTCGTAGGAGATCGTCAGCTCGAGCGTGAAGGGGTAGCCGGCGCTCGGGTACAGGCGGTTCTCGAGGACGACCCTCGCGGGGTCTCGGTCACGGAGCTGCCAGTTCCGCCAGCGCAGGAGGCCGTGGATCGCGTTGTGCTTCGCCGGCTCGCTCAGTGCGACCTGGTACTCGGCTCCGTCGAATGAGTAGCGGCCGTCGGCCAGCCTGTTCGGCCAGGGTATCAATGGAGCTCCGTGCGCGCCGTCGCAGATCGCGCCCACCGGGTACGGGTCGAGCACGTCGCGATCTCCGACGGCGTACTCCCGGATCCCGCCGCCGACCTCGACGACCGTCCCCCGCTGATCCTCGAAGGCGATCTGATGCTGCTCACCTGAAGGAAACACCACAGCGCACGTTACCGGCGGCACCCCTGGCCGGTGGCCGAGTGCAATGATCGAGCCGCACCGGGGCAGCCCGGGTCACTTGATGCCGTCGTCTAACCGACCGAGGGAGGAATCGATGATCGTCATGTTCTCCGCACGCCGCCTCAAGCCGGGGTCCTGGGAGCAGTTCCGTCGCGCGTGGGAGGGGGAGGACGGTGCCAGGCCGCCGGGCCTCCAGCGCGCCTACCACGCGCGCAACATCCGCGACGAAGACGAGATCATCTCGTTCGGCGTGTTCGACATGACCGAGGATCAGTACCGCGCCTGGCGGGGCGAAGCCGACGCGCAGGAGAACCACCGCATGAGCAGCCTGTCGGCGTTCGTCGAGGCCGACCACGTCTCGGGCGTCTATGAGGTGATCGACACCGTCGAGGAATAGGGCTTCTGTGAGCCCGCTCGATCCGGAGGAGCTCGGCACCGCGCCGCAGCCCGTCGCGGCGGAGATCGCCGCCTCGACGGCGCTGGGTGCCGTGCACCTATCGGTCTCCAGCCTCGCGAGCTCCGTGGCCTACTACCGCGAGGCGGTCGGGCTGACGCTCCTCGACGAGCAGCCCGGTGGCGCCCGCATGGGGGTCGGAGCTCGGGAGCTCCTTCGCTTGGTGGAGCTGCCGGGCGCCACGCCTGAGGTGCCCTCCACCGGCCTCTACCACTTCGCCCTGCTGCTCGGAGAGCGCGCCGACCTCGGTCGCTGGTTGCTCCACGCGGTCCGCGACCGAGTGACCCTCACCGGCCTCTCAGACCATTTCGTCAGCGAAGCGCTGTACCTCACCGACCCCGACGGCCACGGCATCGAGATCTACTGGGATCGCCCCCGCGAGCTCTGGGAGGGGCAGGTCGCGAGCCGGATGACGACGGCGCCGCTCGACGTCGACAGCCTGATCGGCGGCGAGCTCCGTGAGCCTCCCGCCGGCCCGTTCGAGGGGCTTCCTGGGGGCACAGTGATGGGTCATGTTCACCTCAAGGTCTCGGACGTCGCCGAAACGGTCGGCTTCTACCGCGACGTCCTCGGCTTCGGCCTGATGGCTCAGCTGGGAAGCTCCGCCGCGTTCCTGGGCGCGGGCGGCTACCACCACCACATCGGAGCGAACACCTGGGAGAGCGCAGGGGCCTCGCCGCCGGGACCCGGCCACACCTCGCTCCTGATGGCAACGCTGACGGTCCCTGATAGCCCTGAGCGCGAACGCGTGCTGGCCCGCGTGAGCGAGGCGGAGCGCCCGATCCACGACAGCGAGGCCGGCCCGATCCTCGAGGATCCCTCGGGCAACCGGCTGCTGCTCGCCGTCGCGTGAAAGGCGCTCGGCCAGAGGGGAGGAGGGGGGAAAGGAAAAGGCCGTCGAAGGTGCGAGGCGGGGCGCTCAGCCGGAGCGGAAGACCTCGGCGTATGCGCCGCCGGGCCAGCTGTGCATCTCCCCGCGGTAGCGAGCGAGGCCCACGAAAGCCTCGTCGAGCCGCATCACCGCGCACTGGCTTCGGTAGGCACGGATCGCCCTTCGCTTCTCTGCGATCACGTCGCTGATGTCGACGATCTCGTCCATGTCTGCGAGCGGCGACCAGATCTCGAAGAAGCGCACCGCGGGTCTTGCGGTGGACGCTGCGACGGCCCGGCGCACGAGCTTCGCGGCGGCGCGGTGATCCGGGTGGTCGTCGTCGGGCTGGGGCGCGTACACCAGTGCCGGCCGCAGCGAGTCGATCAGCTCCGCGAGGCGCGTTGCGAGGCTGCGCCGCGCCTGCAGGCGTCCATCCGGCTCCTCCCAGAACTGCAGCTGCGCGATGCCGAGGATCGCGGCAGCCCGTCGCGCCTCGCGCCGCCGCGTCTCGCCGTGGTCGGCTTCACCGTGACCTCCGCCCTCGCCCGAGGTCAGGAAGACAGCGACGATCTCCTCGCCGTCGAGAGCATGGCGCCGCAGCGTGCCTCCGCATCCCACCGCCTCGTCGTCCGGGTGCGCACACACCACGAGCACGGTGCTCATGTCCGCCCTGCCAGCTCGGCGTAGGTCCCGTAGCTCTCCAGGCTGAGGCCGAGCTCGCCGATCGCGGCGCGGATCCGCGGGTCGGTCAGGGTGCGCAGCTCGGCCTCGCGCTCGCGCCGGTACATGGGCGTGTAGTCGTCGCTCACATAGCCCGGATGGCATGACACCTCCGTCCACCCCTCGCCCACCTCCTCGCGCAGGATCTGCTCGAGCGTCGCGACGCTGACGTGCTCGAGGTCCGTCACGCCCCACTCCCACTGCGCGTAGAAGTTGCCCACGAAGCGCACCTGCCCGTCGCCGCGCAACGGTACGCCCAGCGGCGCCGCG
>DASWFM010000249.1:0-3164 GCA_036394235.1 Solirubrobacteraceae bacterium
AAACATCGGACTGCCGGCAGTCAGGCCGCGGTAGCCGATTCGGATCTGGTCCGGGGTGAGGCCAGGTCCGCGCCGGGGGCTCATACGCGAGGGCTTCCAGATGCGAGCCGTTGCGATCGCGCTGCGGCGCGGTCACACGCCGGAAGTCGCGGTGAGCCGGCCGGACTTCACGGCCGCGCCCAGTGCCTCGTAGTCACGCTGGTTCTGCTCGGCGTAAGCGCGCGCGAAGGCGAGGATCGCGCGGTCGAAGCGGGGACTGCCGCCGAGATAGGCGCCGATCGCGATGCTGTCGCCGCTGCGGGCGTGTGCCCGCGCGAGCGTCCAGCCGCACAGGCGGCCGTAGGCTTCCAGGTCGGAGGGCTTCATCCGATCGATCTGGGCCGAGCCCTTCCAGTCGCGCAACTGGCGCCCGTAGAAGTCTCCGGCGCGGTCCTCGGGCCCGGCGTCCACGTGAATCCAGCCGAGAAAGACGTCGCTGCTCGCCTGGATCAGGCGCTGTCCCTCGACGACCCGCTCGCCGTGATTGGCGAACTCGCTGGTGCCGAGGAACTCCTCCAGCACCGACGCTTCTGCCTCCTTGAGCTGCAACACGAGAGGATCCTTGCCGTCGCGACCCATCAGCAGCGCGATCCAGGCGCGGGTTCCGACGCTGCCGACGCCGACGACCTTGCGCGCGAAATCGATCAGCTCGAACTGCTCGAGCAACGACCGCCGGTCACGCGCAAGGGTCTGCGCGTAGGCGCCGAGAAGCTCGTTCAGCTGCGCGAACACGAGATCGCCGCTGCCCGGCGTGGCGAGTTCGCTGACCGGCACGATCAGCGGCGGGTTGGCCACGATCCTCGGCTTCCCTTCGCGCTCCTCCGTCAGCTTCGCGAACGCGGTGAGGTTGTCGTCGGTGTACGCCTTCGCGATCTCGCGTCGCGTGCTCTTCCGGGCGCCCGGGCGCAGCTGCGAGCCAAAGCGTTCGAGTGCCGGTTCGGCTTCGAGCTGGGCATACCAGATCTCCAGATTTCGCATCGATGCGAATTCCGCCATCGCGGAGCGATAGGACGCGACTGTCGCGAGCACCGCGCGTTCGGCGGCCTGGGCGCCGAAGCCGTTGTCCTGCGCCGCGATCATCACGCTGCTGGCGAGGCGCTTCACATCCCACTCCCACGGCCCGCGGAGCGTCTCGTCGAAGTCGTTGATGTCGAACACCAGCTTCCGCTCGACGGAGGCGAACAGCCCGAAGTTCGAGAGATGGGCGTCGCCGCAGCACTGCACCGTGAGCCCACTGCTCGGCGTCGAGGAGAGATCGCTCGCCATCACCGCGGCGGCGCCGCGGAAGAAGGCGAAAGGGGAGACCAGCATCCGGCCGTGGCGGATCGGGACGAGCTCGGGGATCCGCGTGCTCTCCTGCCGTTCCAGCAACGCCACCGGGTCGGGGCGCTCAGGTGAGGGCTCGAAGGACCCGTGGCTCGAGCGCGGGACGCCGGCTCGCGCCGCCCTGCCCCGGGCAGCGCGCTCAGCGACGTTCATCTTCGTCCTCCGGGGCCGTGCGAGTCCCGCCGGCCGCGCGCTCCCCGGCGGCTCGGCGGGGCACCGGCGATCACGCCGCGGCGTGTGAAGCGCTCGACCCTGAAGCGGTCGACCCGGGAGCCGTCGTCGCGGGAGCGGTCGCCGCGGCGGTATAGCGCGCGGCGACATCGCCCGCGGCCGAGAGCCCGAGCGTCTTTGCGGCCTGGACGAGGGTCAAATGGGTGAAGGCCTGCGGGAAGTTGCCGATCAGGCGGCGAGTCTTCACGTCGTACTCCTCCGAGAAGAGGCCGAGGTCGTTGCCGAGGGCGAGCAGCCGCTCGAACAGAGCGCGGGCCTCCGCGTCTCGCCCGTTCATGGCCAACGCGGTGACGAGCCAGAACGAGCATGCGAGGAACTTGCCCTCGGTTCCCTCCAATCCGTCGTCCGTCGCGGAGGTCGAGTACCGCGAGACGAAGCCGCCGTCGTGCCCGAGCTCCGCGCTCACGGCATCGATCGTGCCGGTCACGCGGGGGTCGTCGGCCGGCAGGAACCCCACGATCGGTATCTGCAGGACGGCGGCATCGAGCGCTTCCGAGCCGTAGTACTGGGTGAACGTGCGCCGGACGGGATCGAAGCCCCGCTTGCAGACTTCCTCGTGGATCTGGGACCTGATCGCTTGCCACCGCTCGATCGGCGCGTCGAGCTCGAAATCTTCAGCAAGGCGGACCGCGGAGTCGAACGCGAGCCACGCCATGACCTTGGATTGCACGAAATGGCGGCGCGGCCCCCGGATCTCCCAGATGCCGTCGTCGGGCTGCTGCCAGACATCCTCGAGATGGCAGATCAACGCCCGGACACGGGGCCAGTCGCGAGCCTCGACTTCACCGGTGAGCCGCGAGGCAACATAGGCGACGCCCGAGACCTCGCCGAAGACATCGAGCTGGAACTGCCCGGCCGCGGCGTTGCCCACGCGCACCGGGCTCGATCCCTCGTAGCCTGGCAGCCAGTCGAGCTCGCGCTCGTCGAGGTAGCGCTGGCCCTCTGTCCCGTACATGATCTGCACCTTCGTCGGATCGCCCGCCCAGGCGCGGAGCGCCCAGCGGCCGAAGCCGATCGCCTCCTCGGTGTAGCCGCCCTCGAGCAGCGCATCCAGCGTCAGCACCGAGTCGCGCAGCCAGCAGTAGCGGTAGTCCCAGTTTCGAGCGCCGCCGAGCTGCTCGGGGAGTGATGTGGTCGGCGCGGCGACGATCGCGCCGGTCGTGCGATCGGTGAGTGCCTTCAGCGTGATCAGCGAGCGCAGCACCGCCTCGTTCCAATCCCCTTTGTAGGTGCACCGTCCGGACCACTCGCTCCAGAACTCGTGCGTGCGGTCGAGCGCCCGCTCAGGGTCCTCGGTCGCCGGCGCCTGCTCGTAGGAGGGGAACCAGGTCAGCGACAGATGCTCGGCAGCACCCTGCGCGACGGTGAAGCGCGCGGATGCCGCTCCCGCCGAGATCTCCAGATCGAGCGGCGTCTCCAGGCGCAGCGCGTCGGGGCCGCCGACCGCCAGCAGTCCCTCGGCGGACCGTTCGACCCAGGGTGCCAGCGATCCGTATTCCAGGCGCGGCGTGAACTCCATCTTCATCTCGACCTGCCCGTGCAGCGCTTCGACGATCCGGATCAGCCGC
>DASWFM010000250.1:0-2592 GCA_036394235.1 Solirubrobacteraceae bacterium
CTACGGGCTGGGACGGACCACGCAGCACCAGCAGCGCCGCGAGGATGCCCAGCCCGACCGCGACCGCCGCGACGAGGTAGGCGAGGTGGAATCCGCCCGTCAGCGCCGACAGCGCGCCGTCGCCGGAGCGGGCGAGCGCCTTCGTGTGGTCGGTGGCGATCGTGCCGAGCGTCGCCAGCCCGATCGCTCCGAACAGCTGCACGGACACGTTGACGATTCCCGATGCCAGCCCCGCATCCCGCGGCGGAGCGTCGGACATGCCGATCGTCAAGAGCGGCAGGAACGAGGCGCCGGCGCCGAGACCGAGCAGCGTGAACGGGACGAACAGCCCCGGGAAATAGCTCGCCCCGACACCCTGGGTCGTGAGCACAGCCAGCCCGGCGATGATCGCGCCGAGCCCGCCGATCAGAGTCGGCACCGCGCCGAAGCGCTCGACGAGCCGTGCGGAGCCGCCCATCGAGAGGACGGCGATCGAGATCGTCAGCGGCATGAAGGCCAGACCGGTCTGGATCGCGTTGTAGTGCAGCACGTGCTCGAGGTACAGCGAGCCGAGGAAGAAGGCCGAGAACATGCCCGTGATCAGCATCCCCCGCACCAGGCTCGATCCCATCAGCAGGCGCAGGCGCAGGATGCGCAGCGGCATGATCGGGTTCTCGAGCCTCGACTCGAGGACCAGGAAGCCTGCCAGCAGCGCCAGCGAGGCGCCGCCCACGCCGAGCGTGCGAGCCGACGAGATGCCGTATTCGCTGGACTTGACGATCGCGAAGGCGCCGAGCATCGTCGCCGCCGTGATCAGAATCGAGCCGAGCACGTCCACGCCTCCGGCGAGCCCGATCCCCTCGTTCTCCTCGATCAGGGCAGAGCCGAGCACGAACGTGATCAGGCCGATGGGGACGTTGACGAAGAAGATCCAGTGCCAGTCGAGCGACTGCGTCAACGCGCCCCCGGCGAGCAGGCCGATCGAGCCGCCGCCGGCCGACACGAAGGCGTAGAGGCCCATCGCCTTGGCCTGGTCGACGCGCTCCGGGAACTCAGTCACGATGATCGCGAGGATCACGCTCGAAGCCACCGCGCCGCCGACGCCCTGCAGCAGCCGGAAGGCGATCAACATGCCCTGGCTGGTGGCAAGCCCGCACAGCACCGAGGCGGCCGTGAAGAGGACCAGGCCCGTCAGGAAGA
Organism: Solirubrobacteraceae bacterium; assembly: GCA_036394235.1. Lineage (GTDB taxonomy): Bacteria > Actinomycetota > Thermoleophilia > Solirubrobacterales > Solirubrobacteraceae > Palsa-744. The sequence goes on from DASWFM010000250.1 coordinate 1,180, forward strand.
CCCGCTTCCTGCCAACCAGGTCGCCGAGCCGTCCCGCCAGCAGCAGCAGGCCGCCGAAGGTGATCAGGTAGCCGTCGATGACCCAGGTCAGGCTGCTCTGCGTGAAGTGCAGGTCGTGCTGGATCGACGGGAGCGCAACGTTCACGATCGTCGCGTCGAGGACCATCATCAGCTGCCCGAGGCAGAGGACGCCGAGCGCGATCCAGCGGCGCCGGTCGGAGCCGCTGCTGATCTGCGCCGAGAGAAGATTGGTAACTGCCGTCATTGCGATCCTCCTGGTTGCGTTGGGAACACCATACCAGGGATCATCCTTGCATCAAGTACTATCTACATAAAAATTACGATCGCTGCTAAAGTGATGACAGATTGAGCAATGACAGGTAAGGTGAATGAGATGGAGGAGAGTCGCTGTGCACCGGGTTCGATGGTGCTCCTCACCCGCCTCGCAAAGCAGGTCTACAGGCGTGCCGACGAGAAGCAGCTCGGCATGCAGCTCCGGCACCTGGTGGCGCTGTCGTTCCTCCGCGACCACGAAGGGTGTCCGCAGCAGGAGCTCGCGGACGCCTTCTGCATGGACGCCAACAATGTCGTGCTGCTCCTCAACGAGCTGGAGGAGCTCGGCTACGCGAGCCGGCAGCGGGATCCGCTCGACCGCCGACGGCACGTCGTCGCACTCGAGCCCGCCGGCCGTGTGGCGCTCGATCGCGCGGAGAGCGCTCAGGAGAGCGTCGAGGACGATGTCCTGCGGGCGCTCGACCCGGGCGAACGCCGGATCCTCTGGGAACTGCTGACGCGTGCGCTGCGCGGCGTCGAGCCGGCCGACGAACCGGCGGCCGCGGTCGGCGCGGTCGCGACCGTCAGCTAGCGGTCAGAGCGCGACGACGGCGTCGATCTCGACCTGCGCGCCCTTGGGCAGCGCAGCTACGCCGATCGCCACGCGCGCCGGCGGATGCTCCCCCTCGAAGAAGGAGCCATACACGTCGTTGACCTCCGCGAAGGCGCCCAGGTCGACCATGTAGACGGTCAGGCGGATCGCCGAGGCGAGCGACGTGCCGGCCGCCGCGCACACGGCCTGCAGGTTCTCCAGGCAGCGTCGCGCCTGTTCTGCGGGGGTAGCGCCCACGAGCTCTCCGCTCGAGGGGTCGAGGGGGATCTGCCCGGAGCAGAACAGCAGCTCCCCCGCGCGGACTGCGTGGCTGTAGGGGCCGATGGCCTCTGGTGCGCCCTCGGCGACGATCGCGTCTCGCTTCCAGGACATCGCGGGCAAACCCTAGCGCCCGGGGCGGGCCGGCCGGCTGGATCGGTGCAGCAGGGCGATGCCCGCGGGAATAGATTCCAAGTAGTGCAACGGTCCCCACGCAGGATCACAGCGGTGACGGGGGCGCTGGCCGCCCTCGGACTGGCGCTGCCGCT
>DASWFM010000251.1:0-2290 GCA_036394235.1 Solirubrobacteraceae bacterium
AGCGGCAGCAGGGCATTTCGCGAGGTGAGCGCGGTGCGCTGTTCGGCGCGGGCGGCCTCAGCGAGCGCGTCGCCCCACCAGGGCGGCACCTCCTGGAGCAACGCCACGTCCCAGCTCCAGCCCGCGAGCAGCGCGGCGAACTCATCGAGCAGAGCTCGGCCGGCGGGAGGCCGGGAGCGACCATGGAACAAGTTCCAAGTGAGGACCCTCAACCCGCTCCTGACGCTGTGCTCAGTCGACGGGCTCGCCGTTTGCCGTCAGCAGCACCTCGATGTTGCCGCGCGTGGCATTCGAGTACGGGCATACCTGGTCGGCGGCCTTGACGAGGTCCTTGGCGGCCTGCTGGTCATCGACGCTCGGCAGGCTCACGTCCAACTCGACGGCGAGCTGAAAGCCGCCCTTGCCGTCGGGCGAGAGCGACACTTTCGAGTCGATGCCGACGTCGCCCGCCTCGAGCTTCGCGCGTCGCGCTACGACACCGAGGGCTCCCTCGAAGCAGGCCGCATAACCGACCGCGAAGAGCTCCTCCGGGTTGGTCCCGCCACCTTCTCCGCCCATCTCGCGGGGGAGGCGCAGATCGACCTCGAGCACCCCGTCACTGGTGCGGCCATGCCCGTTCGCGCGGCCACCCGTGACGTGTGCTTCGGCCGTATAGATCGTGTTCGCCATCGGTGCTGCCTCCTCCTGTGGAATGGAGATCTGATCCTAGGACACGGCAGCTCGTTTCTTTCCTTCCTTCTCCCTTCCTCGCTGGAGGGCAGCGCCGCGCGCCGCCGATCGAGCCTCCCAGTCAGACCTCGTAGTTGACATAAGCCGAAGCGATGCGAACGAGCCGTTGGGGAGGAGGTGTCAGGTCGAGCGCGACTGGGCCGAGGCCCGCGCCGCGGCGATACAGCACGATCCTGCGCAGCTCTACTGAGCGACTCTCGTGGCTCAGACCGGCGAGGAGGACGAAGCCCGCGAAACGCCCGGCGTCGAGGAACGTCAGATGCGCCTCGTCGGGATCGAAGATCGCGCGTTCGTGGCGCTCCAGTGGCCACGCCGAGATCCACGGCGCGACATCGGGATTCGCCTCCAGCGCCAGAACTGCGGCGAGGCTGGTGTGCTCGGTGTCAGCGAGCGCGAGATCCACGCTCACAGCCTGCCACGAAAAGGGGCAGGCCCAGTGGGCGCTGGCTACTGCCAGCTTCACATAACATCGATTATCGAGCGTAGAAGGGCACGATCGCCAAACGAGCGATACTCGCGTGAGGGCCCGCCCAGCCCCGAGGGCCCCCCCGAGCGATGAAGATCGAACTTCTCTACGTCGACGATTGTCCCGGCCACATCGAGCTGCGCGAGCAGCTGCCGCGGTTGCTCGAGGCGGCCGGCGTCGAGGCGAAGATCGAGGAGCGCCGGATCGACTCCGATTGCGCGGCGCACGAAGAGCGTTTCCTGGGCTCGCCGACAGTTCGCATCGACGGTCGCGACGTGGAGCCTGGCGCCGAGAGCCGTGAGGACTACGGCCTTTGCTGCCGTCTGTACGCGATTGGCCTAAACCGGCTTGTATGGCGGCGCCTCGCCCCAGCCGCGGCGCGGCACGGGCGGCGCAGCGCCAGCGGCGCTTAGTCAGCCCACCAGTCTCGCTGACCCTCCACGTCTTCACGCGGATTGCCGCCGAGGTTGGGCGCGCCGAACACGAGGATCTCGAGGCCCTGCGGACCGGCCTCGTACCCTCGCCATGTGCCGGGCGGAACGCGCACGACGTCCCACTTCTCGACCGCGACGATCTCGCCGTCGAGCTTCATCCGCCCGTTCCCCCCCACGACCACGAACACCTCCTCCTGCTCCTTGTGCGTGTGGCCGTACGGGAACCGGTAGTCGGGCGGGATGCGCTGATAGCTCAGGCCGGACTGTTCGAGCTGAAGCGCCTCGCCCGCGACACGGAACTCCAGGTCCGGCGCGCCGTCGAAGTTGGACCCGACGTCCGCCAGATCGGTTCTGAGGTTCCTGAGCGTGAACGGCATGATCGCGAGTCTACGGTTCGGGCTTCATGTCGCCGAGCCGCTCGGGCTACGACCCGAGCCCCTCGAGCTACGACTCGGGCTGGAACGGGGGCGCCTCGCCCCAGCCCCAGCGAGGCACGGGCGCGTGCGGGGCGACCTCCGCCCCGGGCTCTGAGTTATGTAGCGCGAGGCGCGTTCCCCACTCGAGGTAGGCGACGAGCGCCGAGCGGAACTCGGGGTCGTCGGGCAGCCCGGCATCGTCGGCGGCGAGGCTCATCAGCGAGGCGAAGCGAAAGCGCTGCTCG
>DASWFM010000252.1:0-5977 GCA_036394235.1 Solirubrobacteraceae bacterium
ATACGCCGCGCGATGAGACCGTGTAGGAGTCGCCCGAGGCACTCACGTGGCTGACGGTGCCGTGCACACGAGCGTGTGGGTGGTGCTTGCCGAGCCGCGTGCTCGTCGCCGAGTAGGTGCCGTTCTTAAGGCGGCGCAGACTGACGTGGACCTTCGTGCCCACGGCCGGGCTGCTCGGCGCGTGGATGGCGACGAGATGGCCCTTGTGGTCGGCAACTACGAATGAGCCCGCGTGCTGGTTGCGATGCACGACGACCCCGCCGACGGCCTTCCTCGTCTTCGCCTGCGCGCCGCCCGCCAGGGCCAGCAACGCCACCGCCGCGACCACGGCCGCGACCATCGTCCGCCCCGCGAATCCTCTCCCCGTCATTGGTCCGCTCCTTGTTCCCTCTGGAATTTGGTCTTCTCCCGCCCTGGCAGGCATCTACCCTCGGCTAACCCACACGACACCTTGCACAACGTCCAAGTGGCCGTCAAGTTGGACGGACGAGGATGAGACGACCCTCAGATTCGTGCCGCGGCCGAGGCCTGTTCCCTCTCTGCCGAGGCGGCCCGCGTGCCGTCCGATTCCGTCAACAGCGAGACCGCTCCCGCCAGCGCGAGCAGCGCCGCGAAGGCGAGCAGCGTCGCGTCGGTCCCGAGCGCCTTCTGGAAGAGTCCCGCCCCGGCCGCTCCGGCCGCCACGACGGCCGCGTGCATGCTGGTGACCGTCGTGAAGATCTGGGCACGCAGATGGGCCGGGGCGAGCCGCTGGCGAACCGTGATCAGCCCGACGAGTACGGGGCCGTCGAAGATCCCCGTGGCGAAGGACAGGCTGAGCGCGGCGGCCAGCCCGGCGACGAGCGGCCAGACGGCGGCCAGCGCCGCCATCGCCAGCAGGTAGCCCCCGATCACCACACGCGGCGCCAGCCCGGCGCCGAGGTGCCGCAGCGCGAAGCCGCTGATCATCGAGCCCGCGGAGATCGCCGCCCACATGTAGCCCGAGGCGTGGGCACCGGCGCCGACGGAGACCGCCCAGGCGGGAAGGCTGACGTAGAGGGTGCCCCAGGCGAGCACGTAGATGCAGTCGACGACGGTGTTCCTGCGCAGCGAGCCGATCCGCCAGATCGCCGCGAAGCCGCGCCCGACGGCATGCATCACGCGCTCGGGGCGAGGCTCGGCGTGCTGCGGTCGCAGCTCGAAGGTCCGATCGCCGGCGATCAGCGCCGCGATCACGATGCCCAGGCCAAGCTGGACCTCGACGGCCGTCGCCGGTCCGGCAGCAGCTGCGAGCAGACCCGCGAGCGCCGGCCCGACGATGAAGGCGGCGTTGAAGCTCGCCGCTTCGAAGGCATTTGCCACGCCGATCAGCTCGGGCCCGGCGACCTCCGGCAGCACCGAGGAGAAGGCTCCCGCCGAGAGCGGTGTGGTGAGGCCGTAGAGCAGCGACGCCAGCGGCAGCGTCCAGTTCGGTGCATGGCCGGCCAGCAGCAGCACGGCCGTCAGCGACAGCGCGGTCAGTGCACGGTCGAGCACCAGCAGCCGCCGGCGGTTCGAGGTGACGTCGAGCCAGCCCCCGAGGAACGGCCCGGTGATCGCGCCGGGCAGCGTCGCGGCGGCGACGACGATGCCCGCGAGGGCGAGGTCGTGGGTGCGCTGCAGGATCAGCAGCACGCCGGCGACGTTGAACATCGTGCCGGTCGCCCGGGCGGCCGCGACGGTCGCGAAATAGCGCGCGAAACCGGGGCGGCCCAGCAGCGTGGCTGTCTCCGAGGAGGCCATCGGGCCATCCTCGCAGGGGCTCACGGGTGCGCCGAGCGCAGTGGGCGGGCGCGCTCAGGCGACCGCCGCGCGGCCGGCCCCTCAGAACAGCTGGTTCTCGCCCTGGAAGACCTCGCTGACGGAATCGTCGACGAAGATCCGCCGGATCGAGTCGGTCAGCAGGTCTGCGCAGGGCAGCACGCGGACGTTGTCGGGAACGCCGGCCTGCACGGGGATCGTGTCGGTGACGACGATCTCCTGGAGCTCGGAGGTGCGGAGGTTCTCGAATGCGTTGCCCGAGAAGACGGCGTGGGTGGCCGCCGCATATACGCGCTCGGCGCCCGCTTCCTTGACGGTCTTGGCTGCCGCGCAGAGGGTCCCGGCGGTGTCGATCATGTCGTCGACGATCACGGCTGTCTTGCCGCGGACGTCACCGATCACGTAGCCGATCTCGGCGACCTGCTGGGCGGGGCGCTCCTTGTCGAGGATCGCGAGCTCGGCGCCGATCTTCGAGGCGAACTTCTTGTTCAGCTTGACCCGGCCGGCGTCCGGGGCGACCACGACGAGGTCGGGGAGGCCGAGGTCCTGGAAGTGCTGGGTGAGCATGAAGAGCGCCGTCATGTGATCGACGGGCTTCTGGAAGAAGCCCTGTATCTGGCCGGCATGGAGGTCCATCGTCAGCACTCGGTCGGCGCCCGCGGACTCGAGCATGCGGGCGACGAGCCGCGCGGAGATCGGCTCGCGTGGCGCGGACTTCTTGTCCTGGCGTGAGTAGCCGAACCAGGGCGTCACGGCGATGACGCGGTGAGCCGAGGCGCCGACGGCGGCGTCGATCATGAACAGCAGCTCCATCAGCGAGTCGTTTGCCGTCACTCCCGTCTGGGCATTTCCGCAGGTCGGCTGCACGATGAAGACGTCGGCGCCGCGAATCGACTCCTCATAGCGGCAGTAGACCTCGCCGTTGGAGAAGGTCTTGCTGATCACCGGCCCCAGCTCGACGCCCAGCTTCTGGGCGATGTCGGCGGCCAGCTGCGGGTTCGCGCGGCCGCTGAACAGCATCAGCCGCTTGTTGTAGTCAATCGGGAGGCTCGCCCGCGAGGACGCCGACGTGTCCGTCGCGCTCACGCCCTGCAGTGTAGGGAAGGTCTGTGTCGTGGTCTGGGCGGGGTCGCTCACTTGCGGGCCTTCCCGGGGCCTTCGTAGTTCTCCTTGTTGACCTGGCGCTCACGGGCGATCCCGAGGGCGCCGGGCGGGATGTCCTCGGTGATGACCGAGCCGGCGCCGGTGTAGGCCCCGTCACCGACCGTGACGGGCGCTACGAGCGTCGTGTCGACCCCGGTCTTGACGTCGGCGCCGACGGTCGTGCGGTGCTTGTTGGCGCCGTCGTAGTTGGCCGTGACGGTGGCTGCGCCGAGGTTGGTGCGGGCCCCCACGTCGGCGTCGCCGATGTAGGAGAGATGGGGGATTTTGGCGCCCGGGCCGATGTCTGAGTTCTTGACCTCGACATAGGTGCCGACCTTCGCCCCCTCCCTGAGCACGGTGCCGGGGCGCAGGTAGGCAAAGGGGCCCACGATCACCTCGTCCTCGAGGAGGCAGTCCATCAGGTAGGAGTGGCGGACCGTGCAACGGCCGCCGATCGCGCTCCTCCCGCAAACCGAGGTGAAGGGCTCGATCACGGTGTCCGCGCCGATTGTCACTTCGACGTCGATGACGGTGCTCGCGGGGTCGACGATCGTGACGCCTGCTCGCATATGGCGCTCGTGTATGGCGCGCTGGGCGAGGGCACGGACAGCCGCGAGGTCGATGCGGTCGTTGACGCCGAGCACGAGCCGCTCGTCTTCGATCAGGTGGCCGATCACGGGGGCGCCGTCCGCGCGGATCGCCTCGAGCACCTGGGGCAGGTAGAGCTCGCGCTGCGCGTTGTCGGCGCTGAGCCTCGGCAATGCCAGGCGCAGCGGGCCCGCCTCGAAGACGAAGATGCCGGTGTTGACCTCCCGGATTTCGCGCTCGGCCTGGGTCGAGTCGCCCTCGCGCTTGGTCTCGACGACCCGCACCACCTCGCCGTCGGGGTCGCGGACGACACGGCCGTATCCCGATGGGTCATCGAGCATCGTCGTGGCCATCGTGGCCGCCGCTCCGGCCTGGTCGTGTGCATCCAGCAGCTCCGTGATCGCCTCGGCGCTGACCAGCGGCACGTCACCGCTCAATACGAGCACGGCGTCACCGTCCGACAGTGTGTCCCCGATCGCATCGAGCGCGGCAGCGACCGCCCCGCCGGTGCCGTTGGCCTCGGGCTGCACCGCGATCCGGATGTCCTCCGGCAGCACCTCACGGAGGGCCTCCCCGGGTGAGTCGATCACGACGATCCGCCCGGCGCCGGCCGCAGCGGCGGCGCGGACGGGCCACAGCAGCATCGGCAGGCCGCAGATCCGATGCAGCACCTTCGGCTGCTCCGAGCGCATGCGCGTGCCCTTGCCCGCGGCCAGGATCAGGACGGTGGGGGCGCTCACGAGAAAGACTCTAAAGGCTCGAGGCCGCCCTGCCGGGCCGGGAAGGGAGGCGGGGCGGAAGGTTGGGGGGCAGGGACTCGAACCCCGATTCTCAGGACCAAAACCTGATGTCCTGCCATTGGACGACCCCCCAGGGGTGCGAGGAAGGATAGTCGCCGCCAGAACAGGTTTTCGAACGGCGAAAAGCGGGCAATGGCGGTTGCGTCTTTCGTTCCTGCAACTATTCCTGCACTCTGCGAGCCGGACGTACGAGAGAGGTCAGAGTGCTGTGTGCCATGCTCGCGGTGGTCGCCGCTGCATGCTCGCTGCTGCTCTCGGCGCCGCCCTCCGTGGCCGCCGCGGCATGTCCCGGCGCGACGCTGCTCCCGACGAGCACCGACGCGGCGGCGATCGACAAGGCCACGCTGTGCCTCGTCAATCAGGTCCGCGCAGCCCACCACCTGCACTCCCTGCGCGCCAACCGCTACCTGCTCAACGTCGCCGCCAGCCAGGTCACGACGATGGTCAGCTGGGACTACTTCTCTGACGTCCGGCCGAGTGGCCAGACGCCTCTCTCGCTGGTCGGCGTGACGCGCTACCGCGTCCACGCCGCCAGCTTCGCCGTGGGCCAGAACATCGCCTGGGGCACCGAAAGCTTCGCGAGCCCCGAGCACATCGTGCAGGAATGGATGGCCTCGAGGCCTCATCGCGCGGTGATCCTCACAAAGCTCTATCGGGACGCGGGCGTGGCCGTGGAGCCGGCGATCCCCGGCGTGCTGGGGGCGGGCCGCGCCGGCGCAACCTACGCGATGGAGTTCGGCGTCCGCAAATTCTGAGAGCGCCGGGTCGGGTTCCGATCGAGGAAAAGGAGAAGAAGAGGAAGAAGAAGAAGTGATTGTTGCCTGCGTGCGCATATGCGCACGGGGTCTCTCTCTTCTTTCCCCCTCCTCCCTTGCGTGTGCATATGCGCACGGGGTCTCTCTCTTCCTTCCCCCTCCCTCCTCTGCGTGTGCATATGCGCACGGGGTCTCTCTCTTCCTTCCCCCTCCTCCTCTGCGTGCCTAGCTGCGGCGGCCGCCGCGCCGCGGCACGCGGCCGCCTTCCGCGCCGGCCTCCGAGGCGGGGCCGCCCGGGGCGGCGATGCCGAGGACGCGCATCGACTTCAGGCCCAGGCTGAGCTTCTCGCGGCCGTCGCTGGAGCTGACGTCGAGGCCTGAGAGCTCGCGGACGCGCTCCAGGCGGTAGTAGATGGTGTGGCGGTGGGTGAAGAGGCGCTGGGCGGTGCCCGCGACGTTGCCGTCGGCCTCGAGGAACGTCTCGAGAGTTCGCACCAGGTCGGTCTCGTACTGATCGTCGTAGGCGACGAGCGGTTCGACCGTCTCGGCGTAGAAGCGCTGGAGCTCGGCGGGGTTCTCGCTCATCGCGGAGAGCAGCAGCCGGTAGGCGCCGGTCTCCTCGAAGGCCAGGGGAGATGCCCCGTCCTGGGAGCCCTGGGCGACGTTCGCCGCGAGCAGCGCCTCGCTCGCGGCCCGTGGCAGATCGGTGGGGTCGGCCGTGATGCGGCTGCGGCCGAGCGCGAAGGTATAGCCCGAGAGGCCCGTTTCCATCTCGCGCAGCACCATCTCGGCGGCACGCGCCGCGGCCGCGTCGTCTCCGCCCGGCACGAGCAGCAGCACCTCGGCGACAGGGCTGCCCTCGCGTTCGGAGAGAGCCGCGATCGAGCGGCTCGCGACGGCCCGGGCGCCGCG
>DASWFM010000253.1:0-8219 GCA_036394235.1 Solirubrobacteraceae bacterium
TTCGATGGTCGCGACCAAGCGGCGCTTCGACCCGAACCTCCAGAAGGTGCGGATCATGGACGGAAAGACGCCGCGCCGCGCCTACGTCTGCACTCGCTGTCTCAAAGCCGGCAAGGTCACCAAGGCCCTGTAGCGCCGATAGCCGGCGCCATACTGCGTCCTTACCCCGAGGGCACGATGCGGTCGCTCGTGTGCGAAGCACACTTCGCTCCCTGCGTCCTTGTCTGGCTTGGCTCTCGGCTCTACAGCCGCGTCACTGGGCTTCATTGCGCGCTCCGATGTATGCCCGGGCTCCGGCGCGGCAGCCGGCGAGCGTCTTCCCGGTCGGCACATCTCGCGCGGGCGAGTCGGCTTCTTCTCTCTCCTCCTTCTTCTTCTTTCTTCTCCTTCTCTCTTTCTTCTTCTTCTTCTTCCTCCTCCTCCTCCTCGCATCACCTCCGTCGCTCCTCGCCTGACGCTGCGTCTGCGCCTTGCCTGACGCCCCCTCTCGACGCCCGGCGGCGGGCCGAGAGCGGGCGTCACGCGGCGGCCTCGGGCCGGGAAAACGGCCGCCGCGAGGTAAAGGTCGGGTGAAGGTGATAGACGTGTCGGCGTGACGGATACGAATCTGGCCCGTTTCAGGGCCGCCGTGGCCGGTGCGCTTGCCCACCTCGAATCGCGTCGCCAGGAGGTCAACGATCTCAACGTGTTCCCCGTCGCCGACGGCGACACGGGCGACAACATGGCCCTCACCCTACGTGCGGTGCTCGACGAGCTCGACCGCCTGCAGGCCAGCGACGGAGGGCGGACGATCGATGAGATCGGCCGTGAGGAGATCGTGCAATCGGTGGCGCGTGCCGCCCTGCTCGGAGCCCGGGGCAACTCCGGCGTGATCCTCTCCCAGCTGATCCGCGGCGCCGCCGAGGAGCTCGTCTCTCGACCCGGCCAGCTGATCGACGCGACCTTGATCGGCGCGGCCCTCGCGAACGCGGCGGACCGCGCCTACGCATCGGTGCGCGAACCCGCCGAGGGCACGATCCTGACGGTCGCCCGCGAGATGGCACATCAGATCGCCACCGACGTGGCGCACACCGCCGAGAACCCTCGGCTGGCCCCCGGCACGGACGCGAGCGAGCAGGACACCGCGATCGCGGCGGCCCTGGCGAGCGCCGTCAGCGCCGGTCAGGACTCGGTCAAGCGCAGCCCCGAGATGCTCGCGGCGCTTCGCGAAGCGGGTGTGGTCGACGCCGGCGGCTACGGGCTGACGATCATGTTCGCCGGCTTCGTGGCGGCGTTGCGTGGGGAGGAGCCGCCCGACCTCGACCACCATGCCCCGGCACGGGTCACGCACCCCCAGCACAGCTCGAGCACCTATCGCTTCTGCACCAACTTCGCCGTAACCGGCAGCGGTCTGAACCCGGCCAGCTTCATCGAGCCGCTCGAGATGCTGGGCGACTCGGTGCTCGTCGTCGGCGATGAAAAGACGTTGAAGGTGCACCTGCACACCGACACGCCGGAGCTCGCCACGAAGCTGTTCGACGAGGCCGGCGAGGTGTCCCGGCTCGACATCGCGGACATGCGCGTCCAGGTCGCCGAGCGCGACGTGCGGCTCGGCGCCGCGGTCGCGGTTCAGTCAGTTCCGGGCGGGGAGCTAGCCGGGGGAGAGGCCGGTGAGCAGCCGAAGGCGCCGTTCCGGCCCGCGCCGACGGGAGGCGAGCCGGCTCGCTGCAGTGCCGTGGCGGTCGTCAGCGGCGAGGGGCTCACGGAGATGTTCCACGAGCTCGGGGTGCACACGATCGACGGCGGACCGACGCTCAATCCCTCGACCTATGACCTGCTCGCGGCGATCCACGATGTGCCCACCGAGGAGGTGGTGGTGCTCCCCAACAGTGCGAACGTGATCCTCGCAGCCGAGCACGCTGCGCAGCTGTCCGAGAAGCAGGTGCTCGTCGCGCCCACGACCGACCAGCAGGCGGGGCTGGCCGCGGCCGTGGCGCTGGCGCCGGACCGCTCCGTCGAGCAGAACGCCCAGGCGCTGACGGAGGCGCTCTCGAGGGTCCGCACGGGAGCCGTCGCGCCGGCCGCCCGCGACGATCCCCAGGGGCGCTTCAAGACCGGCGAGGCCGTGGGCTTCGTCGAAGAGGAGATCATCGCCTGGGGCGAGCCGCTCGCGACCCTGCAGACCGTCCTCGGCGCGCTGAGCGCGCCCGGGGAGGACGGCTATCTGCCGGAGCTGATCAGCGTGCTGGCCGGCGAGGAGACGCCGATCGGGCTCGGCGAGCTCGACGTGAGCACGGTCGGCATCGAGCTCGAGCTGCGTTACGGCGGTCAGCCTGCCTACTGGTGGATACTCGCCGCCGAGTGAGCGGCACCTACGAAGCATCCTCGTGGCCCCGCGGGCGGCCACCGATACGACCGCCGCGCCGATCATGATGGCCGCGCGATGGCGGCGAGAGCACCACAGAGGCCGGCGCCGGCCGCCGCGATGAGCACCCCGGGCGCGCCGGGCCCCTTCGCCTTCGCCTCCGCCGAGCCGCTCGCGGCGCGCCAGCTCCGCGATGCGCCCCTCCGCTGGCCGCGTCCCTCGCGCCTGGCCGAGCCGCTGAAGGCACCGTCGAAGCGCGCCGCCGCAGGCCTCCGCAGGCTCGGGCTCGAGAACGTCGGCGACCTGCTCGCGCACCTGCCCAGCGACAGCCGCGAGGCGCGCACCGTGGCCGGGCTGCGAGCCGGCGAGCCGGCGACGGTCACGGTCGAGGTTCGAACGATCCGGGCGCGGCCCGTGCGGCGCCGCCGGATGCGCCCGCTCGTCGAGGCGAGCGTGTTCGACGCGAGCGGCTCGATGCGCGCGACGTTCTTCAATCAGCCCTGGCTGGTCGATCGCTACCCAGCCGGCACAAGGCTGCTGCTGCACGGCAAGCCGGATGCGCGCGGCGGCTTCGGCGTCTCCCACCATGCTCCCGTCGCTCAGGAGATCGGCGCTGCCGACGAGGGTCCGGCGGCGGCCGGCGGCTCGGTCGCCCACTATCCCGCCGCCGACGGGATCACCTCGACGGAGCTGCTCACGCTCGTGCAGGGCGCGCGCGAGGCGCTGCACGACGTGCCCGAGTTCCTCGCCGCGGCCACCCGGGTTGCCGAGGGGCTGCCCGACCGGGGCGCCGCGCTCGCGGCGATGCACTTCCCGCGCGGGCCGCGCGACCCGCAGGCCGGGCGGCGGCGGCTGGCCTTCGACGATCTGCTCCTGACACAGCTCGTGTTCCTGCGTCGCCGCGCAGAGCGCCACGCGCGTGAGGGGGCGTACGCGCTCTCCGAGCCGCCCGCGCTGACCGCGCGCTGGCTCGAGCACGAGCTGCCCTTCGCGCCGACCGGCGACCAGCTCCGCGCGATCGAGACGATCGGCTCCGACCTCGCGCGGACGCGGCCGATGCAGCGCCTGTTGATGGGCGAGGTCGGCAGCGGCAAGACAGTCGTCGCCCTGCACGCGATGCTGCGAGCCGCCGAGCATGGCCACCAGGCGGCGATGATGGCGCCGACGGAGACGCTCGCCGAGCAGCACTTCGCGACGATTCAGAAGCTGCTCGGTGGCGAGCAGGCACGGATCGCGTTGCTGACCGGCTCGACGCCCGCGGCGCGCCGACGCGACGTGCTCGCCAAGCTCGCCAGCGGCGAGCTGTCGATCGTCGTCGGCACCCATGCGCTGATCGAGCCGGACGTCGCGTTCGCTTCGCTGGCCGTGACCGTGATCGACGAGCAGCACCGCTTCGGGGTGCGCCAGCGCGAAGCGCTCGGCGAGCGCGATCCGGCCCATCCGGCGCACACCCTCCATATGACGGCCACGCCGATCCCGCGCACGCAGTCGCTGGCCCGCTACGGCGACCTCGACACGAGCACGCTGCGCGAGCTGCCGAGCGGGCGCCGGCCCGTGACGACGCGGCTCGTCGTCGGCGAGGACGAGCGCGCCGCCGCCTACGAGCACCTGCGCGAGCAGCTGCGCGCCGGACGCCAGGCCTACGTCGTCTGCCCGTTGATCGAGGAGTCGGACGATGGTGAGGCGTCGGTCGAGGAGACCTCCGGGGCGCAGCGGACGGCGCTGCGGGCGGCTACCGCCGAGCTCGTCCGCCTGCGTGAGGGCGAGCTCGCGGGCTTCGAGCTCGAGCTGCTGCACGGCGGCATGCGGCCGGCGGAGAAGCAAGCTGCGATGGCGGCCTTTGCGGACGGCCGGGCGCAGGTGCTGATCGCCACGACCGTGATCGAGGTCGGCGTCGACGTGCCGAACGCCACCGTGATGCTGGTCGAGAACGGCGAGCGCTTCGGGCTCTCCCAGCTTCACCAGCTGCGCGGTCGCGTCGGGCGCGGCGAGCATGCCGCGAGTTGCTTCGTCGTCGGGCATCCCGGCGCGCCGCGGCTGCGTGCGCTCGTCGAGCACGCCGACGGCTTCCGGCTCGCAGAGATCGACCTCGAACTGCGCAGCGAGGGCGACCTGCTCGGCACCCGCCAGTCCGGGCTCGGCCAGTTCACGGTCGCACGGCTGCCCGAGGACGCAGCGCTGCTCGAGCGGGCCCGCGCCCGGGCCGAGGCGATCATGGCCTCCGATCCGCTGCTCGAGGCTGCCGAGCACGCCCTGCTCGCCGACGAGCTGCGCCGGCGGCACGACGGGGCCGCGGAGGCGCCGATCCCGGGCTGAGGCAGGCCGCCCCGCAACGGTGCGCTGCGGCCGCGGCCTGATAGCAATTGCTATCAGGGGCCGTATGTGGAGGACCCCACAGGCGCGGGCCGCTGTTCACCGAGCTGAGGGCCTGAGCGCGCGCGGGAACGCCGCGGCCTGGCTCGCGGGCTACGCCGCGGCTACGGTGGCGCCGTGCGGGTGATCGCGGGAACCCATGGCGGCAGGCGCCTGAAGGCGCCGCCCGGGCGCACCACGAGACCCACGTCCGATCGCGTCCGCGAGGCGCTCTTCTCGATGCTCGGCGGGCTCGACGGGGAGCGCGTGCTCGACCTCTTTGCGGGCACCGGTGCGCTCGGCATCGAGGCGCTCTCGCGGGGGGCCGCGAGGGCCGTGTTCGTCGAGCGCGACGCCCGCGCAGCGGCCGTGCTGAGCGAGAACCTCGAGGCGCTGGCAATCGGCACCGACCGTGCAGAGCTGAGGCGCGGCGAGGCGCTCGCGGCGCTCCGCGCCGCGGCCGAACGCGATGAGCTCTACGATCTCGTCCTGATCGACCCACCCTACGGCGAGGCCGCGAGGCTGGGGTCAGAGCTCGTGGCGCTGCTCGCCCCGCTGCTCGCCTCCGATGCGCGCGTCGTGACCGAGAGCGACCGCCGCGCGCCGCTCGGCCTCGAGCTCCCGATCGCCACCGAACGCCGCTACGGCGACACTTCCATCACAATCTCCAAGCCATGGCCCGATCCGAGCGCTCGATAGCTGTCTGCCCCGGCAGCTATGACCCAGTGACGAACGGGCACCTCGACGTGATCCGGCGAACCGCCGCGCTCTATGACGAAGTGTGGGTCGCGGTCGTGAATCGCTCGGTGCGAAAGAGCTCGGCGGTCTTCGACATCGCCGACCGAGTCGGCTTCATCGAGCGCGCAGTCGCCGGCCTCGACAACGTCAAGGTCGAGCCGTTTTCGACCCTGGTCGTGGAGTTCGCCCAGGAAAAGGGCGCCCGCGCGATCGTCAAGGGGCTGCGCGCGATCTCGGACTTCGAGTACGAGCTCGAGATGAACCAGCTCAACCGCCGGCAGAACCCGGACGTCGAGTCCGTCTACCTGATGGCGAGCCCGCAGTACAGTTTCCTGTCATCCAGCGGCGTGAAGGAGCTGGCCACATTCGGGGGGAAGATCGACGATCTCGTCCCCGAGGAGGTAGCTCAGCGCTTGCAGGAACAGATGGAACGCTGACGAACACATGCGATACGCGGGCTGGAAGCCCCGCGGAGGTGCCCAACAGATGGATGTCCTGGTTCTCATAGACAAGCTCGACGACTTGGTGCACAACGCCAAGCCCGTGCCGCTGACCGATCAGGTGCGCGTCGACAAGGAGGAGATCTACGACATCCTCGACCAGATGCGCGCGACGATCCCCGAGGAGATCAAGCAGGCGCGCTGGATCGTCAAGGAGCGCCAGGAGATGCTCGCGGAGGCCAAGAAGGAGGCCGAGCGCATCATCAAGGACGCGCGCGAGCGCCAAGAGCGGCTCGTCGGCGATGAGGAGGTCACCAAGCAGGCCGAGCGTGCCGCCGAGGACATCGTCGAGGACGCCCGGGCGCGAGAGCGCGAGATCCGCCTCGGCGCCGAGGACTACGCCGACGAGATCCTGAACACGCTCGAGGTCAACCTCTCGAAGTTCATCGCTGCCGTGCAGCGCGGCCGCGAGCGCCTCCAGGGCAAGGACGAGCCCGCCGAGGTCGGCTGAGCGGCCGCGCCGGCCGTTGATGGCTGAGCCCGGCCGCCTATGGGTACTGTCAGCGCGTGGATCTGAACGCAGCCAGGGAGAGGTTGAGCGTCGCAAAGGCTCTGCTGGACACCGGCATGGCCGCGCCGACACGTCCCGACAAGGCGGTGCGCTCACTGGCCGCGCTCCACCGTTGGGGGCCGACGCCCGCCGCCGCCTACACCGGAGCGGCGATCCGCTACCCGGAACGGCTTGCGATCGCCGATGAACGTGGCGCGATCACCTTCGAGGAGGTCCATTCGCGCACCAACGCACTGGCCAGGGAGCTCGCCGGGGCGGGCATCTCCGAAGGTGACGGCGTGGCGATCATGTGCCGCAACCACCGCGGTTTCATCGAGTCGACGGTGGCCTGCTCGAAGCTCGGCGCCACCGCCCTGTACCTGAACACCGCGTTCGCGCGGCCGCAGATCACGGATGTGCTCGGCCGTGAGGATGCGGCGGCGGTGATCTACGACGAGGACTTCGCCGATCTCGTCGCCGAAGGTGCCGCGGGGCGCAAGCGCTTCGTCGCCTGGAGCGCCTCAGAGTCGCGTCCCCAAGGCCCCGGCGAGGATCCGCGGCTCGAGGACATGATTGCCCGCGGGGACGACTCCAACCTCGACCCGCCCGCCGAGCGGGGGAGCGTCGTGATCCTGACCTCCGGCACGACCGGGACCCCGAAGGGGGCCGCGCGCAAGCAGCCCGACTCGATCGGGCCGGCGGCTGCCCTGTTCTCGAAGATCCCGCTACGGGCCCGTCAGACGACGATGATCGCCGCGCCGATGTTCCACTCCTGGGGCTTCGCCCATTTCACGCTCGCGCTGCCGCTCGCCTCGACGCTGGTGCTGCGCCGCCGCTTCGATCCCGAGGAGACGCTGCGCGCGACCGCACAGATGCGCGCCACCACGCTGGCGGTGGTGCCGGTGATGCTCCAGCGCATCATGGAGCTGGGCGAGGAGACGATCGGCCGCTATGACCTCAGCGCGCTCCGCATCATCGCGCTGAGCGGATCGGCGCTGCCGGGCGAACTCGCGACCCGCGCGATGGACACCTTCGGCGATGTGCTCTACAACCTCTACGGCTCCACCGAGGTGGCATGGGCGACGATCGCCACGCCAGCCGACCTGCGGGCCGCCCCGGGCACGGCCGGGCGCCCGCCGATCGGCACGGTCGTGAGGCTGCTCGACGAGTCCGGCCGCGAGGTTCCGCGCGGTGAGTCCGGACGGATCTTCGTCGGCAACGAGATGATGTTCGACGGCTACACGGGCGGCGGCGGCAAGGAGATCATCGACGGCCTGATGAGCACCGGTGACGTCGGCCACCTCGATTCCGAGGGGCGGCTCTTCGTCGATGGCCGCGACGACGAAATGATCGTCTCCGGCGGCGAGAACGTGTTCCCGCGCGAGGTCGAGGATCTGCTCTCAGACCACGCCGAGATCGAGGAGGCGGCCGTGATCGGCGTCGCCGACGAGGAGTTCGGCCAGCGCCTGAAGGCGTTCGTCGTACCGCGCAACGGCACGGAGCTCGACGAAGCTGCGATCAAGGACTACGTGAAGCAGAACCTGGCCCGCTACAAGGTGCCCCGCGAGGTCGTGTTCCTGGGAGAGCTGCCCCGCAACGCGACCGGCAAGGTCCTCAAGCGCGAGCTCGCCTAGCGCGCAGTCCGTCCCGCCGGATCGCGGCCGCCCGTCGCTAGCCTGGGATCCATGCCCCCCGTCGCCGCCGAGCTCGACCTCGCCGCGCTGCGGCTGACGCCGGGAGAGGGGCGGCGCCTGGAGCTCGAGGTGCCGGTCGACGGCCTGACGCTGGGCGGCGA
>DASWFM010000254.1:0-2265 GCA_036394235.1 Solirubrobacteraceae bacterium
CCGCGGTACGGCGACTCGCAGGACGCGGACGCCGCCCCCGGGGAGCCCTCGACCCAGCAGGAGGAGGGGGCACTCCTCGACGGCGCGGCGCCCGGATCACTCGCGACGGGACCGCGGCGCCGTTGATCGCCGGCGAGCGGATTCTCGTCTGCGACGACGACCCGCAGATCCAGCGGGCGCTGCGGCTCGTGCTGCGGGAGGCGGGTTATGAGGTCCTGGTCACCGAGACCGGCGAGGAGGCCCTCGACCGCGCGGCCGCGGCGGGCCCCCACGCGGCGATCGTCGACCTGATGCTGCCGGACATGCACGGCATCGAGGTCTGCCGGCAGCTGCGCCGCTGGAGCGAGGCGCCGATCATCGTGCTGTCCGCGCTCGGCGAGGAGGCGATCAAGATCGAGGCGCTCGAAGCCGGGGCCGATGACTACGTCACGAAGCCCTTCGGCCCCGGCGAGCTCGTTGCGCGGGTCCAGGCGGCATTGCGCCGCGCCGGCCGCGGCGCCGCCGAGCCCCGGATCGAGGTCGACGGCCTGCTCGTCGATCTCGCCGCCCATGCGGTGTGGCTCGACGGCGAGGAGGTGCGCCTGACGCCGATCGAGTTCGCCCTGCTGCGGGTGCTGGCCGTCAACCGGGGGCTGTTGATGACCCACCGCCAGCTGCTGAGCGAGGTGTGGGGGCCCGAACATGCCGACGCGACGCCATTGCTGCGCACCCACATCGCGAACCTGCGCAGCAAGCTCGGCGGCGGGGAGGGACGGCGGGCGTTCATCCGCACCGACGCCGGCATCGGCTACCGCTTCAAGGTCCAAACGGAATGAAGCCCGCGCACTCCTGAGCGGCTTTACGAATAATTGACGCCGGGCGGCGGGTTCTCCATGCGATCTTGACGGGCTCGCGTCTAGCGTCGATCCCATGGCGCGCCTCTCTGAGCATGGGCTGCGCAGAACCGTCGGGGTGCCCGGTCTGTTCGCAACCGCCTACGGCAACGTCGGCTCCTCGATCTACTACGCCCTCGGGCTCGTCGCGGCGCATGCCCTCGGGCTCACGCCGGTGGTCTTCATGTTCGCCGGCGGCCTGTTCGTTCTTACCGCGAAGACCTACGCGGAGGGCGCATCGATGTACCCGGAAGCGGGGGGCTCCTCGTCCTTCGCCAGGCACGCCTTCAACGACGTCGTGTCGTTCTTCGCCGGCTGGGCACTGAGCCTCGACTACATCATCACGATCGCGATCTCGGCGTTCTTCGTGCCCCACTACCTCGGCGCGTTCTTTCCCGCGTTGACGCACAACCCGGGAGACATCATCGGCGGTCTCGTCACGATCGCGCTGCTCGCCGGCCTGAACATCCGCGGCCTCGGCGAGTCCGCGAAACTCAACCTGGTCCTGGCCGTCACGGACCTCTGCACGCAGGTGCTGCTCGTGATCCTCGGCGTGGCCCTGGTGCTGAACCCGTCGCTGCTGATCGACCAGGTGCACCTCGGCACGGCGCCGAGCTGGACGCAGGTGATCTTCGCGCTGTCGGTGGCGATGGTCGCCTACACGGGCATCGAGACCGTCTCGAACATGGCCGAGGAGGCCAAGGACCCCGGCCACGACATCCCCAGGGCCGTCAACCTCGTGCTGATCGCCGTACTAGGGGTGTACGCCGGGATCTCGGTCGTGGCGCTCTCGGCGCTGCCGGTGATCCACCACGGGATCGGCTACAGCCATGCGCTGACCGAACATTTCACGAAACCGGGCTACGCGACAGCGCTCGGGGGCCACTTCGAAAACGACCCGGTGCTGGGCATCGTCGACAAGCTCGGGCTGCACGGCGCCACGCTGACCGTCGCGCGGTACTACGTCGGCGTGCTCGCCGCCACGATCCTCCTGATCGCAACGAACGCCGGGTTGATCGGCATGTCGCGGCTCTCATGGTCGCTCGCGGAGCATCGCCAGCTGCCGAGCATCTTCGCTCAGCTTCACCCCCGTTTCCGCACCCCCTGGTTCACGATCGTCTGCTTCTCGATGCTCGCCGCACTCTTGATCCTGCCGGGCGAAACGGCGCTGCTCGGCAATCTCTACTCGTTCGGCGCGATGTTGTCGTTCACCACCGCTCACGTCTCGGTGATCGCGCTGCGCGTGAGGGAGCCCGACCGCGAGCGTCCATACCGGATGCCGTGGAACGTCAACATCCGCGGCAGCCAGATACCGCTGACGGCCGTGCTCGGCGGCATCGGCACGTTCGGTGCGTGGTGCGCCGTCGTCGCGCTGCATCCCGAGGCGCGCACG
>DASWFM010000255.1:0-4808 GCA_036394235.1 Solirubrobacteraceae bacterium
GCGCCGAGCACGAGCAGGCCGGCCGCGGTGATCGCGAGCAACCGCCGGGACGGCGAGGCGATGCCGGTGGGCGCGCCCCACTCGAGGCCGTGCCCCGCCTCAGAGCGGCCCTCGGAATCCCGGCCCGCGCCGGGACCGGGAGTCGCCGCGCGGCGTACGCGCCACGCGCCGCTGCGCCACAGCCACCAGCCGAAGAGCAACGCCAGCACGAGCAGCAGGTAGGCGAACTGCAGGCCCAGCGTGAATCCGAGGCTGACCTGCCAGGCGGCCACGAGCCATCCCGCGAGCACCAGGCCGAGGGAGCCGCGGCGGTATCCGCGCACCAGCAGGAACAGCGCCAGGGCGATCCCCCCGGTGGAGATCACGTGCAGGTGGCCAGCCTCCGTCACGCGGTACGGCGCATAGGCGAAGGCGAGGCCCGCGGCGGCGGCGCCGAGCCGGCTCAGGCCGAGCTCGCGAGCCAGCAGGTACGCGCCCACGAAGGACAAGGAGTAGGCGAAGAGGAACAGTAGGTTGTAACGGACGAGGGCCGCGACGGTGCCCGACCCGAAGAACCCGGCAGGGCCGTAGCCGAGCAGGGAGTCCGAGAAGGCGAGGCTGAGAGGGTGGGGGTAGAAGGCGTTCGCGTCGAACAGGTGCAGGGGGCTGTGGAGCATCGCGTGACCGACCCACGCGATCTCCCAGGCGGTGCGAACGGGATCGCCGAGATCGGGGGCGATGCGGCTGGGCAGATGCAGGATCAGCGGCCACGTCGTGATCACCGCGAGCAGCACACCGGCAAGCGCCACCAAGGCGATTTCCCGGGCCGGGATCGAAGGCGAGGGTGACCATCGGGGCGTCTCGGCGCGGCTCGCGCCGAGGCGATCGGCGCCCGCAGCGTCCGCCGGGCCCGGGCCAGGGGGCGCGTCGGCTTGGGTGCTGATCGGGGCGGGCGGGCGGGCGCTCACGGCCTGCGGGTGTCGGGGGCCACGCGGATCGGCGCAGCATACGGGAGGCACCTGAGCCGTTGCGGCGAACGCGCCCGAGAGCAATCTGCCGTTTCGATCGCACCTTTTGCGCAAGACTTGCGGCGATGAGGGTCCTCGTGGTCGGAGCGGGAGGTGTGGGCGACGCCTTCGCAGCTATCGCCCAGCGCCGCCCGGCGTTCGAGGGAGTCGTGCTGGCCGACATCGCGCCCGAGCGCGCCGACGCCGCGATCGCGCGGCTCGGCGAACCCGAGCGCTTCGGCGCTGAGCAGGTCGACGCATCCGATCGCGCAGCCCTCGTCGGGCTGATCGGCCGCGTTCGTCCCGACGCTGTCCTGAACGCCTGTGACCCGCGCTTCAACGAGCCGATCTTCGCTGCCTGCTTCGAAGCCAAGGTCACCTACCTGGACATGGCGATGACCCTCTCCCATCCCCACCCCGAGCGACCCTACGAACTGCCCGGCGAGATGCTCGGCGACATCCAGCTCGCCCGCAACGAGGATTGGGCTGTGGCAGGCCTGCTGGCCCTCGTCGGCATCGGCGTCGAGCCCGGGCTCTCTGATGTCCTCGCCCGCTACGCCGCCGACGAGCTGTTCGAGAGCATCGACGAAGTGGGCGTGCGCGACGGGGCCGACCTGGTCGTCGAGGGCTACGACTTCGCTCCGACGTTCTCGATCTGGACGACGATCGAGGAGTGCCTGAACCCGCCGCTGATCTGGGAGCGCGAGCGGGGCTTCTACACGACGGCGCCGTTCTCCGAGCCCGAGACGTTCGTGTTCCCCGAGGGCATCGGAGCGGTCGAATGCGTCAACGTCGAGCACGAGGAGGTCGTGCTGATCCCGCGCTGGGTCAACTGCGAGCGGGTCACCTTCAAGTACGGCCTCGGCAAGGACTTCATCGACGTCCTCTCGACGCTTCACAAACTGGGCCTGGACAGCACCGAACCGGTGAGCGTGCGGGGCGTCTCGGTGGCGCCGCGCGACGTGGTCGCCGCCACCCTCCCCGACCCGGCGACGCTCGGCGAGCGCATGAGCGGGCGGACCTGCGCCGGCACCTGGGTGACCGGCACCGGCAAGGACGGCGCGCCACGCTCGAGCTACCTCTACCAGGTCGTCGACAACGAGACGACGATGCGCGACTACGGAAGCCAAGTGGTCGTCTGGCAGACGGCCGTCAACCCGGCTGCGGCGCTCGAGCTACTCGACCGCGGCGACTGGAGAGGCTCGGGCGTGCTCGGCCCCGAGGCGTTCCCGCCCGGCCCCTTCCTGGCGCTGCTCGCCGAGTACGGCGCGCCGCACGGCATCGAAGAGAAGCCGACCTAGCCCGCGGCTCGCGGCGCGCTCGCGGACCGCTTCGACAGCGCGACCGTTCAGCCGCCGGGCGGTGCTGGGGGCTCCTTCCCCTCGGCCTCGGGAGTGAGCAGGTGCGTCCCGGTGGTGACGTGTTCGCGGCCCATCAGGTGAGCGGGGGCGCGCTCGACCGGCGCGTCGAGGACCCCCGGCGTCGCCGTTTCGGGCTTGCGCGCGAAGAACGCTTTGAAGCTCGGCCGCAGCAGCAACATGATCACGCCGCCCAGCACCATCCCGATCAGGCCGAACCACAGCGGGAGCGTCAGCCCCGCATAGATTTTGCCTTCGGAGTTGGCGGATTTGCCGTAGTAGTAGATCGCGTAGCCGCCGATGCCGTACATGATCAGGCCGCCGATGAACGGCAGCAGGCCGACGAAGACGAACTTGCGGGCGTTGTCGAAGACCTCGCGCCTGTAGTAGGCGAGTGAGGCGAAGGCAGTCGTCCCGTAGTAGAAGCAGACCGGGATCCCGAGCGCGACGACCGCGAGTTCGAGCACGGTTTCCGAGATCAGGATCAGGGGAACGGCTACGGCGATCGACACGAAGCCGAAGCCCCACGTCGAGACGGTCGGCGTCAGGAATCTCGGGTGGATGTTGCCGATCACCTTCGGCAGCGCGCCCCAGTGGGCCATCGACAGCGTGGTGCGTGCGGTCGGCAGGATCGTGGTCTGCGTCGAGGCTGCCGCCGAGGTGAGCACCGCGATGATCAGGAACTTCACTCCCACCGAGCCGAGCACGCCGTGGCCGAGCGCGTTCAACACGTCGCCGGCGTTTTCTTCATTCGCGATGAAGGCGGTCCCGTGGTATGCCTGCGCGCCGGAAGAGACGAGCATGTAGATCACCAGGAGCAGGACCGTCGAGACGACCGCGGCTCGCCCCGGCCCCTCGTTGGAGTCTTCGGACTCCTCGTTCACCGAGACGCCGGAATCCCAGCCCCAATAGATGAAGATCCCCAGCAGCAGGGCAACGACCAGATCGTGGAACGGCATCGCGAAGGGGTTGAACCACGAAGCACTGGGTTCGATCGCATGGGCGGCGGCGTTGCCGCTGTAGACATCCACGATCGCGACGACCGAGAAGATCGCGAGAACCACGACCTCGAACGTCAGCAGCAGTTGCTGAATGCGTGCCGAAAGCTCGATGCCGCGGAAGCAGATCCACGTCATCAGCACGATCCAGAGGACGCAGCCGATCAGCCCGGCGCCCTTGTGGACTTCGGCCCAATGCCAATCGAAGAGCTTGAAGGTGTAGGTCGCTGCGATAAAGCCGAGTGAGGCCATCACCAGCACGTCGGCGAGGAAGACCGCCCAGCCGGTGATCCATCCTGTGGACGGTCCGAAGGCGCGCGTCGTCCAGGCGAACGAGGTCCCCGCGTCCGGGTCGGCCTTGTTCAGGTAGCGGTAGGCGAGCGAGACCAGCAGCATCGGCACGAAGGCGGCGAGCAGGACGCCGGGTGCATGGGTGCCGATCCCGGGGTCGGCGACGATGAAGCCGAGCGTCGCGGCGATCGAATAGGCCGGGGCGACCGACGCCGTCGAGATGACGACGTTCGAGATGTAGCCGATCGCGTTTTTCTTGAGGCCCTTGCTCTCGACCTGGCCCGTCGCGGGTGCTCCTGCTACTGCTACGGCGGCGACCTCGGTTGCCATCGACGCTCCTCTCCCCAACAGTATGTGCGGCGCGTGGGCGCGCCCTTTGTGCTGGAAGCTACGCGATCGGGCGGCGGACGTTCAAGTGGCAAGTCTCCCAAAAGAGGCGAGGTCTTATGTACGTCTCGTACAACGGCCGGCCCGGCTGTTTGCCCACGACGCCCCTTGAGTGGCAAAGAGGACGAGGATATGGTTGTCCTCAGTGTCTAGGCGCGCGCTTTGCGCGCCGGCACAGGGCGAAACCCCGAAAGGAGAGTTGCGATGGCTGGCAGCGAGCTGAACGAGGCGAGCACCGCGGCGGACTCCGGCACGCCTTCGACTGCCGATACCTGGGCGATCGGCCCCTCGGGCCCCGCGCTAGCAGAGGATCCGGACCGCCTGCAGCGGCTGGCCCGGGAGAACCTCTGGCTGCATTTCACGCGGATGGGCTCCTACGACGAGCACCACTCCGTGCCGGTGATCGTCCGTGGCGAGGGCTGTTACGTCTACGACGAGCACGGCAAGCGCTACCTCGACGGCCTCTCGGCGCTGTACTGCGTCAACGCCGGCCACGGCCGGGCCGAGCTCGGCGAGGCAGCGGCGGCGCAGGCAGCGAAGCTCGGCTTCTACACGAACTGGAGCTACGCGCATCCGCCGTCGATCGAGCTGGCCGCGAGGGTCGCCGGCCTGGCGCCGGGCAACCTGAACAGGGTGTTCTTCACCTCCGGGGGCTCGGAGGCCGTCGAGTCGGCGTGGAAGCTGGCCAAGGCCTACCACGCCGCGAACGGCGAGCCGAGGCGGCACAAGATCGTCTCCCGCGACCTCGCCTATCACGGCACCTCGATGGGGGCGCTCACGGCCACCGC
>DASWFM010000256.1:0-18097 GCA_036394235.1 Solirubrobacteraceae bacterium
CGCACCGCCTCGGTGAGCTGGCCGCCCTCGTCGTAGCCGATGTAGCCGGGAGGCGAGCCGACCAGGCGGGAGACGGCGTGCTTCTCCATGTACTCGGACATGTCGATCCGGATCAGCGCTTCGTCGTCGCCGAACAGGAACTCGGCCAGGGTGCGGGCGAGCTCGGTCTTGCCGACGCCCGAGGGGCCCAGGAAGATGAATGAGCCGGTCGGCCGCTTGGGGTCCTTCAGGCCCGCTCGCGAACGGCGGATCGCCTTCGAGATCACCTCGATCGCCGGGTGCTGGCCGATCACGCGCTTGTGCAGTTCGTCCTCCATGCGCATCAGCTTCTGGGTCTCGGCCTCGGTCAGCTTGAAGACGGGGATGCCGGTCCACATCGAGACGATGTCGGCGATCTCCTCCTCGCCGATCGAGGGACGCTCGCCGGACTCGCCCGATTCCCAGGCCTGCTCCAGCTCGCGTTTCTTGTTCGTCAGCTTGCGCTCCTTGTCACGCAGCGAGGCAGCCTTCTCGAACTCCTGGGCCTCGATCGCGGACTCCTTCTCGCGCCGGGTCGTCTCGACTTCTGACTCGAGCTCCCGGTTCGCGGGCGGCGAGGTCATCGACTTGATGCGCATCCGCGAGGCGGCCTCGTCGATCAGGTCGATGGCCTTGTCCGGCAGGAAGCGGTCGGAGATGTAGCGCGAGGCCAGTTCGCCGGCGGCGCGCAGCGCCTCGTCGGTGATCTGGACCTTGTGGTGCTGCTCGTAGCGGTCGCGCAGGCCGGTGAGGATCTCGACGGTCTGGTCGATCGACGGCTCGTCCACGCGGATCTGCTGGAAGCGGCGCTCCAGGGCGGAGTCCCGCTCGAGGTACTTGCGGTACTCGTCGAGGGTCGTCGCACCGATCGTCTGCAGCTCGCCGCGGGCCAGTGCCGGCTTGAGGATCGAGGCGGCGTCGATCGCGCCCTCGGCGGCGCCCGCGCCGACGAGGTTGTGGAGCTCGTCGATGAACAGGATGATGTCGCCGCGCTGGGTGATCTCCTTCATGACCTTCTTGAGGCGCTCCTCGAACTCGCCGCGGTACTTCGAGCCGGCCACGAGAGCGGCCAGGTCGAGCGTGTAGATCTGCTTGTTCTTGAGCAGCTCGGGGACCTCTGAGCTCGTGATGCGCTGGGCGAGGCCCTCGACGACGGCGGTCTTGCCGACGCCGGGCTCGCCGACGAGGACGGGGTTGTTCTTCGTGCGCCGCGAGAGGATCTGCATGATCCGCTCGATCTCGGTCTCACGGCCCACGCAGGGGTCGAGCTTGCCGTCGGCGGCCAGTTTCGTGAGGTTGCGCCCGAACTGGTCGAGCAGCTTCGAGGACTTCTTGCCCTCTCCCGCGGGCGCTCCTGCGCCGGCACCGGAGCCCGAGGAGCCGCCCTGGCGACGACCGCCGGGACCGGACAGCATGCGGATCACCTCGTTGCGGATCTTCTCCGAGTCGGCGTCGAAGTCGAGCAGGATGCGTGCGGCGACGCCCTCGTTCTCGCGGACGAGGCCGAGCAGGATGTGCTCGGTGCCGATGTAGTTGTGGCCGAGGCTGAGGGCCTCGCGGAGCGCCAGCTCGAGAACCTTCTTCGCGCGCGGCGTGAAGGGGATCTGGCCGGAGGTGACCTCCTCACCGGAGCCGACGATCCGCACGACCTGCGCACGTACCCGCTCGACGGTGATGTCCAGGCTCTCCAGGACGCGGGCCGCCAGGCCCTCCTCCTCGCGCAACAGCCCCAGCAGGATGTGCTCCGTGCCGATGTAGTTGTGCTTCAGCGTCCGCGCCTCCTCCTGCGCGAGGACCACCACCTGTCTTGCCCTTTCTGTGAACCGCTCGAACATTTGTGCTTCCTTCCTGCCGGGGCGGTGCCCCAAGGGTCTTTTGGTGGTCCTTATGACGCCTGGAGGACCAGTCTACCAACCGTTCCGACTGCTCCCACCGGGGTCATCGGCACCCCGCAGCACGTGCTTGACCGGCGAATCCCGGTGCCGCGCTCGAACATGCGTCGAGAGCGGGGACCGCACCTCAAGCGGCCGCCACCGCCCGCGTAAATACCATTGCGCACGCGGGCTCACTAGAGAGGCACCGCCGCCTCCACCCGCCGCCGCCGCACCGTCTGCAGAACGGCGCCCCGGCCGGCCGTCAGCCCTGGTCTCGCATCGCCGGGAAAAGCACGACCTCGCGGATCGTCTCGCGTCCCGTCAGCAGCATCACGAGGCGGTCGATGCCGAGGCCCACGCCCCCGGTCGGCGGCATGCCCTGCTCGAGCGCCTGGACGAACGTCTCGTCGTAGGGGTGGGACTCCTCGTCGCCGGCGGCGCCGAGGCGGTGCTGCGCGGCGAAGCGCTCACGCTGCTCGTCCGGGTCGATCAGCTCGCTGAAGGCGTTCGCGATCTCCATGCCACCCGCGAAGGCCTCCCAGCGCTCGACGAGGCCCGGCTTGGTGCGGTGCTCGCGGGCCAGCGGCGAGAGCGCGACGGGGTAGTCGAGCACGAAGGTGGGGCGCTGCAACGACGGCTCGACGTACTTGGAGAGCAGGTCGTCCGCCAGCTGCGGCCAGGTCTGCTCGGCCGTGTTCATGTCCAGGCCCTTGGCGGCGATCGCCGCTCGCAGCTGATCGGGGTCGGGATGCTCCATGACGTCGATTCCGGTCGCCGCCTGGATCGCCTCGACGAAGCCGATCCGCTCCCACCGCGAGCCGCCGAAGTCGAGCGGCCCGTCGTAGCCCGCGGCCTCGGCGGCGGCCGCGACGATCTGTTCGGTCCGAGTCGCCTCGGCCTCGTAGTCGGCATAGGCCTCGTACCACTCGACCATCGTGAACTCCGGGTTGTGCTTCGGCGAGATGCCCTCGTTGCGGAAGTCCTTGCCGAGCTCGTACACCCGCTCGAGGCCCCCGACGATCAGGCGCTTCAGGTACAGCTCGGTGGCGATCCGCAGGTACAGGTCCCGGTCGAGGGCGTTGTGGTGGGTCGTGAAGGGGCGCGCCAGGGCGCCGCCGTAGAGCGACTGCAGGATCGGCGTCTCGACCTCGACGAAGCCCTCGCCGTCGAGATAGCGGCGCACCGCGGAGACGATGGCGGCGCGCTGCATGAACACGCGGCGGGACTCCTCGTTGGCGATCAGGTCGAGCTCCCGGTGGCGGTAGCGGGTCTCGACGTCGGAGAGGCCGTGGTGCTTGTCCGGCGGCGGGCGGAGGGCCTTGGAGAGCAGCTCGAAGCGTTCGACGCGCAGCGACAGCTCGCCGTGGCGGCTGCGCAGCACGGAGCCGTCGACGCCGAGCAGGTCGCCGAGGTCGAGCGAGGTCAAGCGCTCGAAGGCCGTCTCGCCGAGCACGTCGACGCGGGCGTGCAGCTGGATCTTGCCGGTCCGGTCGACGAGGTCCAGGAAGGCCGCCTTGCCGGCTCCGCGGCGAGCCGCGATGCGGCCGGCGACACGGTGGACGTCGTCGGTTTCCTCGCCGACGGCGAGGTGCTGATATGCATCGAGCACCGTGGCGATCGGCTCGGCGCTGGGGAAGGTGTAGGGGAACGCCTCCGGGTCCGCGGCGCGCAGCCGCTCGGCCTTCGCGCGGCGCTCGGCGATCAGCTCCTCGAGGCCGTGCCGGGCGCCGTCGCCCGCGGAGGAGCCGTCCTCGGGCCCCGGCGCGGGGGTCTCGTCTCCGGGTCCGCTCATCGCGGCCGAGACTACCTTGATCGGGCTACTCGAGGCCGACGTCGATCTTGGTGATCTTGAGCTTGCGGGCCGGGCCGCGGGGCACCTTCACGGCGACCGTCTCGTTGCGTTTGCGGCCCAGCAGAGCGCGACCTACGGGGGACTCGTTGGAGAGCTTGTGTTCGAGCGGCTTGGCCTCGGCCGAGCCGACGATCGTGTACTTGACCGATTTGCCGGTCTTTTCATCCTTGACGTGCACGACAGACCCGACCTGGACGACGTCCGTGGAGAGGTCCTTGGCCTGGATCACCGTGGCCATGCGCAGCTTCTCCTGCAACTGCGCGATGCGGCTCTCGATCATCGCCTGCTCGTTCTTGGCGTCGTCGTACTCGGAGTTCTCGGAGATGTCTCCGAACTCACGTGCCTCCTTGATGCGTTCGGCGACCTCCCGCCGCTTCTCGGTGGAGAGCAGCTCGAGTTCGTCCTTCAGCTTCTGAAGGCCTTCTGGAGTGAGGATTACGTCCTTCGGCATGGCTGGTGGATGGGATCCGTTTCGCTGATTTGGGCCCCCGGCCCGTCACGCAAAACCCCGCTGCGAGCGGGGATGTCCAGGAACCGGCGGCTCTTGGGAGCGCAGCAGTATAGCGATGGAGCTAACCCCTCCGTGGGACTCAGACGGCGCTCGCCAGGGGCCGCGGCCCGAGGGCCAGGAGCTCCCTGGCCTGGGCGAGGGTGTCGGCCGTCTGGAGGGCCTCCTGGAGGCGCTTGGCCTCCCCTGGGGGCAGTCCCAGGCGCGGCAGGTACCAGGGGTAGAACTTGCGCAGATATCGGGTGGCGCGAGGCTCGCCGAGGTGCTCGACCGCGCGCTCGATCGTCCAGTCGAGCTCGCACCTGACCTGCTCGGGCGTCGGCTCCTCGGTGGCCGCACCGAGCAGCCGGGAGAACAGCCAGGGGTTGCCGAGCGCGCCTCGGGCCAGCATCACGGCGGCCGCACCGGTGGTCTCGAGGGCCTGTGCGATCCCGGCCGGATCCTCGAGGCCGCCCGTGAGGATCACCGGGGCGGGCAGCGTGGCGACGAGCCGCGCCGCCAGCTCGTAGTCGGGATGGCCTTTGTGGTGCACGGCCGCGGAGCGGGGGTGGAAGCCGATCGCCGCGACGCCCGCCTCGCCGACGAGACGGTGGGCGAGCTCGAAGCCGCTCGCCTCCCCGCTCCTCAGGCCCGATCTGAGCTTGACGGTGACGGGCACCCCGGCGGCGGACTCCGCGGCCCCCTGGACCGCAGCCCGGGCCACGGCGACAGCGCGGTCGGGGTCGGCGAGCAGCTCGGCGCCCGCGCCGGTGCGGCGAACCTTCGGCACGGGACAGCCCATGTTGATGTCGATCGCGTCGGCGCCGGCGGCGACCACGTAGGCGGCCGCCGAGCGCATCGTCTCGGGGTCTTCCCCGAACAGCTGGATCGCGACCGGCCCGCCGTGGTGCTCCCGCGGGTCGATCCGCAGCATCTCCCGGCAGGTTCGCTCGTTGCGGTGATGGATCGCATGCGAGGAGACCATCTCCGAGACGGCCATGCCGGCCCCGTAGCGCTTGGCCTGCAGACGCACGAACCAGTTGCCGATGCCCGCGAGGGGAGCGAGGATCACCCGATTGGGGACGCGCAGCGTGCCGAGCATCCAGGGTTCGCGCAGATCCATGTGCCCATTAAAGAGGCTCTGAGAAGGCGCCTCCGGCGCCGGCTCTGCCACGCTCGAGTGGCAGCGGCAGCCGGTTGGACCCAGGGTCACCGCGCGCCCCCGGCTGCGGGCGCGCGAGAGGCGTAGCTGTTCGCCGCGCGCCCCCGGCTGCGGGCGCGCGAGAGGCTTAGCTGTTGAGCTCGTGGAGCAGCCGCAGGCCGGTTAGGGTCAGCTCGTCGTCGACCTCCTCGATCTCCTCGCAGTAGGGCACGACGAGACCGGAGAGGCCGCCGGTTGCGACGACGTCGCCGCGCTCGCCGAGCTCGTCGAAGATGCGGCGCAGGATCGCGTCGATCGCGCCGGCGTAGCCGAACACGACGCCCGAGCGGATCGCGTCGATGGTGTTCTTGCCGATCACGCTTCGCGGCGGCGCGAGCTCGATCTTCGGCAGCCGCGCGCCGCGTTCGGAGAGCGCTTCGAGGGAGATCTCGATGCCGGTCATCAGCGAGCCGCCGAGGTACTCGGCATCTCGTGAGACGACATCGAAGGTCGTGGCGGTGCCGAAGTCCACGCAGACGGCGAGTCCGTCGAAGCGCTCGCGAAGGGCGACCGCGTTGACGAGCCGATCGGCGCCGATCTCGCGGGGGTTGTCGTAGCGGATCGCCATGCCCGTGCGGGTGCCGGGGCCGACCGCCTGCATCTCGTGGCCGAGATAGCGCCTGGCCATCTCGGTCCACTCGGGCTCCAGTGCGGGCACGGTCGAGGAGACGATCGAGGCGTCGAGCTCCTCGAAGGAGCAGCCGCGTAGCTCCAGGAGATTGCGCAGCGCCGCGCCCAGCTCGTCGGCGGTCGAGGAGCGGACAGTCGCAAAGCGCCAATGCTCGTGGAGGCGATCGCCGTCATAGGCGCCGAAGTGCGTCTGGGTGTTCCCCACGTCGACGGCGAGCAGCATCGCCGAGCATTATGCTCGCCGCCGACCATGGCCGTACGCCACCAATGCCGTCCTCGTAGCTCAGCCGTGCAGGGTGACGGTGCGGGTCAGCGAGACCGCCGTGCCGCCGGGTCGCGTCAGTGAGAGCTTCACGCTGAGCGGGAGGCGGTGTTTCGAGTGCAGCGCCCGGCGGGCGCGTGAGCTCAGTGCGACCGACCACGATTGGGCGCCGGCCGAGAGACGGGCGCGGGTGAGGCGCCCAACGACGACGCGGTGACCTCCGAGGCGGGCCTGCAGGACGATCGTGAGCGTGCCGCCGGCGGCGGCTGGGGCGATGAGCACCGAGCCGTGGATCGAACGGCCGTGGCCGGAGGGGCCCAGCTTCAGCGCGCTCAGCTCCGCGGCGGGCGAGTTGGCAGCGCCCGGCCCTGTAGCGCCGCCCGGGGCGCCGGTGGTGGGAGTCGAGGAGGTGCTCGGCGTGGTGCTCGGCGTCGTTCCCGGCGTGGTGCCCGGCGTCGTTTCGGGGGTGGTCGTCGCGACCGTGATCGTGCCGCTCATGGCGTTGCCGTGGACGGTGCAGTAGTAGGTGTAGGTACCGGCCGTGGCGAACGAGCAGGTTCCTTTCCAGTGGATCCCCGAGGCGGCCGAGGTGGTGCCGACCGGAACGCCCGCGGCGCACACCGGGGTCGTACCCGGGGTGCTCACCCACTTGATCCCGTGTGCCACTTCGGTGGGGTTCGAGAATTCGACCGCGCCACCGGGGTTGATGGTCACGGAGGGCGGCGTCCAGTGGTGGCTGTAGATGCCGGCGTTTTCGGCCACGACGCCGGGCGGGGCCGTTTCCGATGCGGCGACGCCGGGGAGCACGACCACTGCGCCACCCAGTACCCCCATGCCTGCCAAGGCCAGTGCCCTCCGGATCCTCACGACGTGCCTCCCGTTCGGTGACGATTTGCGATGCCGCCGCGCCGTGGGCCGGCCCGTCGGTCCGCTATGCATCAGGACCCCCTCCCGGGCAGAACCTTCCCGCTACAGTCGCTTGGCGGGGGAACTCCTCGCACGCCCGTGAGCGGGGTACAACACTTCTGCTGATGCGCACCCTCGACCCGCAGTCGCTGACACAGCACGTCGACCGGCTCTATCGCGCCGCATGGGCGCTGTGCGGCTCGCGTGAGGACGCCGAGGATCTCGTCCAGGAGACGTTCGCCCGGGTCCTCTCCCGGCCACGCGTTCTGCATGGCGACGAAGATGCCTACTACCTGATGCGGGTCCTGCGCAACACCTTCCTGACGAGCCTCCGCACAGCGTCCCGGCGGCCCGTCACGGTTGCGACGCTCGAAGACGTGGTCGCCGCCGACCCGCGGCCCACGGCGCGTCCCGAGCAGGCGCTCGAGGTGCAGGAGATCTACGGCGCGATCGCGGAGCTGCCGGAGGACTTCCGCCTCGCGCTCGTCGCTGTCGACGTGCTGGGCCTCTCCTACCGGGAAGCCTCGCGCGCCCTGAAGGTCCGGGAGGCCACGCTGACGACGCGGCTGTTCAGGGCCCGCAAGGCCGTGGCGCGCAAGCTCGAGGTCGAGGAGAGCGCCTCCCCTGCGCCGGCGACGGAGGCCGGCGAGGCCGCGGGCCCGGGCGGCAGCGGCGGCGCGCAGAGCCCCCGGAACGAGCAACCGAAGAGGGCGTTGCGGGAAGGGAACGGCGCCAACGGAGTCCTCTCAGGCGGTGAGAGCCAATGACTGACAGCCCCCGACCTCGCGACGAAGCCGAGCTGATCGAGCGGATCCGCTCGATCGACGTCGGCGCGCCTCGGCAGCTGCACGAGCGCGTCGAGGCGATGGTCGCCGGCCATGACCGGCGCAGCGGAGGCGCACCGGCGCCCCTGGCGGGGCTGCGCCTCCGTCTCGGCGCTGCCGCGACGGCCCTCGCAGCAGCAGCGACAGCGCTCGCCCTGGCGCTATCGGGATCGGGCGGAGCAGGACTGAGCCTCGCGCAGGCATCGGCCGTGACGCTTCGCCCGGCGACGCTGCCGGCACCCGCGGAGAGCCGCAGCCACCGCGACCAGCTCAACGCCGCGGTGGATGGCATCGGGTTCCCCTACTGGGCCGACCACTTCGGCTGGCGCTCCATTGGCGCACGTCTCGACACCCTGCGGGGGCGTTCCGTGAAGACGGTCTTCTACAGCGACCGGCAGGGCAGCAAGGTCGGCTACATGATCGTCGCCGGCTCTGATCCCCCGGCCCTCAGCGGCGGCGGGACCGTGCGGTGGCGCTCCGGCATGCCCTACCGGCTGGGACGCGTGGGCGGCGTAGAGGTCGTTACGTGGAAACGCGACGGCCACCTGTGCGTGATCGCAGCGCGGGGCGTCGGCGACGCCACGCTGCTCAAGCTGGCGAGCTGGGACGACCAGCCGCAGGCCGCTTGATCTGATCGGAGCCGGGAAGGTTCGCGTCGGGACGGCGTCCTGTGTGTCGAGGGCCCAGGCGCCCCGCGGAGCTGCAAGCGATGGAAGGAGCTGGCGATGCGCAACAGGCGACTCGGCACGATGGCGGCCCTGGCGCTGGGCCTCGCAGCTGTCCTTCCAGCCGTCGCGTTGGGCGGCGGCAGCGCCGCGAGCAGCCACTCGGTTGTACTCAAAGAAGTCCGCTATCACCCCGGCACGCTGACGATCAGGCGTGGCGATTCGGTCACCTGGCTGTGGCGGGACGGGGGGGAAGAACACAACGTGACCTTCCACGGCTTTCACTCCCGCACGATGCGCCACGGCTCCTACACCGTCCGGTTCTCCCACAGTGGCACCTTCAGCTACCGCTGCACGATCCACGAAGCCGAAGGGATGCGGGGAAAGATCACCGTGCACTGAGGACCGGCACCTCCACCGGCGCCTCAAACGCGAGGGTTGAGCGCTGGGCAGGCCAGGGGTGGCCCTGCCCAGCGCACGCCCTCGAGGACCTCGAGAGCTGCGAGGGCGTCCGACAGGCGGGTGCCGTCGGGAGCGCGCAGCGTGAAGTCGAGCTCGAGCGCCGGGATCAGCACGAAGCGGCGGCTCATGAGCTGCTGATGGGGCAGCGTCATGCGCGCATCGCGGAGCTCCTCCTCGCCCAGCAGCAGCACGTCGATGTCGATCGCCCGTGGCCCGTGGCGCGGGCCGCCGGCGTCGCGGCCGAGGCGCCCCTCGAGCGCCTTGACGGCATCGAGAAGCTCCAGCGGCGCGAGCGCGGTCGCGACCGACACGCAGGCATTGAGGAAGGAGGGTTGGTCGAGCAGCTCGCCGACAGGGTCGGTGTCGTAGACGCTCGACGCCGCGAGCACCTCGACGCCGAGGTCGCCCAGCCCGTCGACGGCCGCCTGCAGGTGGGCCCGGCGATCGCCCACGTTCGAGCCCAGCCCGAGCAGGCCCGGCCGCCGCTCGGCGCCCGGGGCCCCGCCGTCGTCTGCGCTCACGCGGGCGTCGTCTCGAGCCCGGCCGCCTGGACCCTCTCGCCGATCGCCTGGGCGAACGGCAAGAGGCCGGAGATCGGACGCAGCATGACCGTGAAATCCTCGATCAGGCCGTCCGCGCCGAGGCGGATCAGGTCGAGACCCTCGATCTCACGACCGCCGATCGCGGCGCGGAAGATCAGCGCGTGGACGGGATCGGACTCGAGCTGGTCGGTGTAGCGGAAGTCCTCAAAGGTGTCGGCCACGATCTCCAGCAGGCGGGTGACGGTCTCGCGTCCCACGAAGGGATGGAACGTGGCGGGGCTGTGGAAGACGATGTCCTCGGCGAGCAACTCCGAGGCCGAGGCGATGTCCTTGCTCTCAGCTGCCTCGCGGAAGCGGCCGGCTGCGTTCATCGGCCGAGACTACCCTTCGGCTTCGCGCCACACCTCGACGGAGACCTCGTCCACGCTGAGTGCGATCGGCGGCTCCGGCTTGGAGGCCTTGACCCAGACGCCCTCGAGGTCGTAGTCGGCGAGCAGGCGATCGGCGATCGTGCTGCAGAGCCGCTCGAGGGTCCTGTGGGAGCGCTGCTGGGCAACGAGCGCCACGAGTTGGCAGACCTCGGCGTAGTCGACGGTGTCGTCGATCGAGTCTGTGACGGTGGCATCGGTCTCGCCGATGTCCAGCCGCAGGTCGAGCACGAGCCGCTGGCCGACCTCCCGCTCGGCCTCGGTGACGCCGTGGTGTGTGTAGAGCGAGAGCCCTGCGATCTCGATCGTTACGGACTCGGCACCCTGTTCGCCGTCCTCCTCGAGCTCGTGGCCGTCGTCCTCTAGCTCGTCGCCGTCGTCTCCCTGCTCAGCCCCGCCCATGGCCCGTGCAAGGTAGCAGCCGCCGTCGTGAGCGCATCGCGGAGGGGCGCCACGTCGTGGACGCGGAACACCTGGGCGCCGCGCTCGAGGGCCAGCACGTTGGTGGCGATCGTGCCCGCCAGGCGGTCGTCGGGACCGGGCGAGCCGAAGGCGAGCTGACCGAGAAAGCCCTTGCGCGAGGTGCCGATCACGAGCGGCCGGCCTAGCTCGACGAGCTCGTCGAGCCGGCGCAGCAGCTCGAGGTTGTGGGCGACGGTCTTGCCGAAGCCGATGCCGGGGTCCAGCCACACGCGCTCCTCCGGCACGCCCTCGGCGACGGCGAACTCGAGCCGCTCGGCGAGGAACGCCTTGACGTCGTCGACGACATCGCCGTATTTCGGCCCACCCACCCGCTGCATCGTGCGGGGCTCGCCGAGCATGTGCATCAAGCAGCAGTCCGCCCCGCGCTCGGCGACCAGGGAGGCCATGCGCGGATCGCCGCGGAAGGCCGTCACGTCGTTGACGATGCTCGCGCCGGCGTCGAGGGCGCGTTCGGCGACGTCCGCCTTGGAGGTGTCGATCGAGATCCTCGCCCGGCCGATGCGTCGCTCGAGCCCTTCGAGCACGGGCATCACGCGGGCGATCTCCTGGGCCGCCGAGACGGGCTCGGCGCCGGGCCGGGTCGACTCGCCGCCCAGGTCGAGGATCTCGGCGCCCTGCTCGGTCAGGTCGACGGCGTGGGAGATCGCGGCGGCCGGGTCCATGAAGCGCCCGCCGTCGGAGAAGGAGTCGGGGGTCACGTTGACGATCCCCATCAGCAGGAAGCCCTCGATCGCGTTGCCGTCGGGTTTCATCCTGCTCGGTCCGGCGTCGCCGGCATCCATGAGCCGATCAGGCGAGGTCGGGGCGCTTCGGGTCCTCGCGCCGCATCTCGGCGGTGCCGCCGGCGAGGCCGGGGCGCGGGATCGCGCGCGGCTGCGCTTCGCGCTCCGGGCGCTCGGGTTGCGCGGGCGGCGCCGGCAGCTCGGGCTTGGCGGGCTCCTCGTCGCCGAAGACCTCGGACTCGCTCTTGCCGTCCAACAGCGCCAGGAACTCCTCCTTCTCGATCGTCTCGCGGCGGACGAGGATCTCGGAGATCTTTTGCAAATCGCTCTGGTGGTCGGTGAGGATCCCCCGGGCGCGGCCGTGGGCGGCTTCGATGATGCGCCTGACCTCGTCGTCGATCTCGCGGGCGATCTCGTCGGAGTAATCCGGCTCGGTCGAGAACTCGCGGCCCAGGAACGGCTGGCCGTGGTCGTGGCCGTAGACGCGGGGGCCGAGCTTGTCGCTCATCCCGAAACGCATCACCATCTGCTTGGCCGTGGCGGTGACCTTCTCGATGTCGTTGGAGGCGCCCGTCGTGATCTCGCCGAACACCAGCTCCTCGGCGGCGCGGCCGCCGAGCGTCATCGCCATCGTGTCCTCGAGCTCCGCGCGGGTCGTCAGGAAGCGATCCTCCTGGGGCATCGAGATCGTGTAGCCGAGCGCCTGGCCGCGCGAGATCACGGAGACCTTGTGGACCGGGTCGGAGTGCTCGAGGAAGTGGCCGACGATCGCGTGACCCATCTCGTGGTAGGCGGTGACGAGCCGCTCTTTCTCGCTCATCACGCGGGTCTTCTTCTCGGGGCCGGCGATCACGCGCATGATCCCCTCCTCGAGCTCGTCCTGACCGATCTCGCGCTTGCCGGTACGCGCCGAGAGCAGCGCCGCCTCGTTGATCAGGTTCGAGAGGTCGGCGCCGGTGAAGCCGGGCGTCTGCCCGGCGAGGGCGTCGATGTCGATGACCTTCGCGAGCGGCTTGCCGCGGGTGTGAACCTCGAGGATCTTGGCGCGGCCCTTGCGGTCGGGCCGGTCGACGGCGATCTGGCGGTCGAAGCGGCCGGGGCGCAGCAGGGCCGGGTCGAGGATGTCCGGGCGGTTGGTCGCGGCGATCATGATGATGTTGTCCTTCGCCTCGAAGCCGTCCATCTCGACGAGCAGCTGGTTGAGGGTCTGCTCACGCTCGTCGTGACCACCGCCGAGGCCGGCGCCACGGTGGCGTCCGACGGCGTCGATCTCGTCCATGAAGATGATGCAGGGGCTGTTCTGCTTGGCCTGCTCGAAGAGGTCGCGGACGCGGGAGGCGCCGACGCCGACGAACATCTCGACGAAGTCAGAGCCGGAGATCGAGAAGAACGGCACGCCCGCCTCGCCGGCGACGGCGCGGGCCAGGAGTGTCTTGCCGGTGCCCGGAGGACCGTAGAGGAGCACCCCCGTGGGGATGCGGGCGCCGAGCGCCTGGAACTTCTTCGGGTTCTCGAGGAATTCCTTGATCTCGTGGAGCTCCTCGACGGCCTCGTCGACGCCCGCCACGTCGCGGAAGGTGATCTTCGGCGAGTCGGCGGACATGCGCTTGGCGCGGGACTTGCCGAAGGACATCACTTTCGAGCCGCCACCCTGGACCTGGTTCATCAGGAAGATCCAGAAGCCGAAGAACAGGACGAAGGGGATGATGTACATCAGCAGCCCGAGCAGGGCGCTGCTCTTTTCGGATTCGACGTTGTAGTTGACGCCGGCCGTCTTCAGTTCCTTGATCAGTTCCGGAGCGGCCTGGTCGATGAAGCCGACTTCATAGGTTTCTTTGTTCTTGAGCTTGACTTCGAGCGCCTTGCTCTTGTTCTTGAACTCGACCGCATCGACTTCGCCGCGAGGAAGCTCCTGGCTGACGAGCGTCTGGTAGCTGTGCTTGCGGTGGTCGCCGCCGGTGTTGTTGACCAGTTTGACGGCGAGGAACGCCAGGATCACAACGATCAGAATCGGGAACGCGGCGCTCTTGAAGAAACGGCTCATGGTCTATTCCGAAGTCCGCTGGCGCCGCCGGAGGCCTTGGTCACCAGGGCTCTAGGGTACCAGGGACGATCGCCTCACTCGTCGGGTCGCAGGCCCTCGGAGCGGGCATCGGCGGCGGCCGAGGCGCCGCGCTCGGTGCGCGCTCAGCCCTCCATGACGGCGACGTAGGGGAGGTTCCGGTAGCGCTCGGCGTAGTCCAGGCCGTAGCCGACCACGAATCGGTTCGGGATCTCAAAGCCGACGTAGCGGGTCGGCAGGTCGACCTTGCGCCGCTCGGGCTTGGTGAGCAACGCGCAGACCTCGAGGCTTGCGGGGTTCCGAGAGCCGAGGTTGCGCAGCAGGTACTGGAGCGTCAGGCCGGAGTCGACGATGTCCTCGACGATCACCACGTCGCGGCCTTCGATCGAGGCGTCGAGGTCCTTGAGAATCCGCACGACCCCCGAGGAGTCGGTCGCAGAGCCATAGGAGGCGACGGCCATGAAGTCGACCTCCACGGGCACCTCGATGAAGCGCATCAGGTCGCTGAGGAAGAAGACGGCGCCCTTCAGGACCCCCACCAGCAGCAGCGGCCGGCCGGAGTAGTCGGCGGTTATCTGGCGGCCCAGCTCGGCGACGCGGCGCTGCAGCGCCTCGGCCGTGACGAGCACCTCGCCCAGGTCGGGCTCGTCGGTCACGCGCGAGGGTGTGGCCACGGAGTGAGTCTAGTCCCCGGGCGGCGGAGGGCTCTCGCGCGGGGGCAGCCTGACCATACGCAACACGCCGTCCTCGATCACCGCTCCGGCACGACCGCCGACGTGCAGCTCGGCGCGGCCGCCGCGGCGAGCCAGTTCCAGGAGCTCGGCGACGCGCTCGCCGGCCTGGGGCACGTAGGTGCCGGCCGCCTGCTCGGCGAGCCGCACCACGACCATCCGCGCGAGCGCCGCGGGCATCTCGCGCAGGCGCGCCATCTCGACGCGCGAACGGCCCTCGAGCTCGGCTGCGAGCTGCGCTTCGAGCAGCTCGGTCTCCTCGCGCAGCAGCGCCGCTGTGCGCAGCACGTTGCGCTCCGCCGCGGGATGCACTGCCCGCAGCGCCGGCAGCAGCCCGTGGCGGACGCGGGTGCGCGCGAAGCGGGGATCCTCGTTGCTCGCATCCTCGCTGAAGGGCAGGCCCCTGGTCCGGCAATATGCGGCGGTCTGCTCACGGGTGAGGGCCAAGAGCGGACGGATCAGACGTCCCTCCGCCGCCGGCATGCCGAGCAGGGCCCGCCTGCCCGGCGAAGCGGCCAGGCGGTAGAGGATCGTCTCGACCTGATCGCTGGCCGTGTGGCCGGTGGCGACCAATGCGTCGCGCTCCTCGGCGAGTCGCTCCGCCTCGGCGTAACGCAGCTCCCGGGCCCACGCCTGCAGGTTTCCGGGCTCCTCGCCCCTCGGCGCCGGCGGCGCGCCTGCGGCGGCAGGGGTCACCACCCTCAGCTCGACGCCGAGCAGCTCGCAGAGCTCCCGGCACCAGCTCTCCTCGCGCTCGGCCTCCTCACGGAGCCCGTAGTTGAGGTGCAGGGCACCCACCACCGGGGCACCGAGCAGCGCGACGGCGACATCCAGCAGGCAGGTCGAGTCGCGGCCGCCCGAGATCATCGCCACGAGCGGCCGGTCACGGGCGAACAGGCCGGAGGACCGGACCGTTTCGCGAACCTCCTCCTCGTCGATCCCGCTCACCGCTCATCCCTCGCGGGCGGCGACGGTGAACAGCTCGGTGGGCTCGGAGAAGCCCTTCAGCTGCACCTCGCCGATGCGCGCGAACTGCAGGCCCCCGGTGCCGTCGGCGAGGTCGACGACGGGGCGGGTGACGAGCACCTCCCCGCCGCCGGCGCGGGCCACGACGCGCGCTGCCTGGTTGACGTCGCGGCCGAAGTAGTCGCCGTCGCGGTAGAGCGCCTGGCCGTAGTGGATGCCGATCCGCGGCGAGGGTCCCGTGCCGATGCCTCCCTGCAGGCCGACCGCCCAGGCGGTCAGCGCCGCGGGGTCCGGGCCGACGACCATCACCTCGTCGCCGAGCGTCTTGATCACGCGAGCGTCGGCGGGCAGGCTCTGGCCCACGGCCTCCACGAAGCCTTCGACGGTGCTGACGGCTGCCTCGTCGCCCTGCTCGACGGTCAACCGGGCGTAGCCCGCCAGGTCGGCGAAGGCGATCGCGACGCGCAGCCTGCCCTCCTCGAGCTCCTCCTCCCCCAGCTCGGCCTCGACGTGCCCGATCATGTCCTGCTCGACGAAGTGGGAGAGGAGTCGCCCGTGCAGGTAGCTGATGAAGGGCGATGCGAGCGGCAGCACTTCGCGCGTCATCGCCTCCATCTCCTCGGCGATCTCCACGTTCGGCACGCCGGCGCGCATCAGGGGCTTGTGGACGTAGAGGTGCACGAGCCGCACCTCCGCGTCGGCGACCTGGCCCATCGCCTGCCCGTAGACGCGCAGGAGTTGGAGGTAGGCGGGCAGGGGGAAGCCTGCCGCGAGCACCGCGGCGGCGTAGCGCATCATCTCGAGGTCCTCGTCGCTGAGCCCCTCCGGCGGCAGCGGAGCGAGTCCCATTGCCGCGTACATCTGACGGATCAGCTCGGCGGGCAGGCCGCTCTCGCGGGAGACCTGGCGCAACGAGTGTCGTCCGCCCGAGGGGCTGAGCAGGTCCTCGATCGGGCCGATCGCGAGCTGGCCGTCGTCGCTGGCCTTCTTGATCCGCTCGAGCGAATGGCCTCGGGCTCGAAGCCGGGCGACGACGCGCACGTAGGCGACGGCCGAGGGTGTCCAGCGCCCGTCGAAGCCGGGTACGAGGCCGCGGGCCACCCAGCGCCTGACGGTCGCTCCCGACACGCCGACCGTCGCCGCCACCTGGGCGAGGGTCAGATCGGCCGTCTCAGGGACTTCCTCCCCGGCGGGCTCGGCGAAGTCGGCCTCATCGGCGGGCTCGGCCAAGTCAGCTCGATCGCTCAGCGGGTCTGGGGGTGGACGCCTGCATAGGTGAGGAGTCTAAAGTCGCGGCCTTGTCCGAGCCCGCGCATCCTCACCTGCGACCCACCGCGGAGCTCGCCGACCGGGTGCTGCTGCCAGGCGATCCCGAGCGGGCGATGAGGCTCGCCCATGCGCTGCTCGTCGAGCCCCGCATGTTCAACCACACGAGGGGCTTGTGGGGCTACACCGGCCGGGCTCCCGATGGCGAGCTGTTGACGATCCAGTCCACGGGCATGGGCGGGCCCTCGGCGGCGATCGTGCTCACGGAGCTCGCCGCGATGGGTGTCCGCCGGGCGATAAGGGTCGGGACCTGCGGGGCGCTCGACCCCCGCCTGGAGCTCGGCGAGCTCGTGATCGCCGCCGAAGCGCTGTCCGGGGACGGCACGTCGAGGGCGCTCGGGGCCGGGGAGCGGGTGCCCGCAGATGCGGAGCTGACAGCCGCACTGCGCGAGCAGGCCCCCGAGGCACCGGCCGGCGCGGTCGTCACCGTGGACCTCTTCTACGAGCAGGGTCCGCCCGGCGGCGGACGAGAGGCCCTGGCCGTGGAGATGGAGGCGGCGACCATCTTCGCCCTCGGCGCCGCCGGCGGCGTTGCCGTGGGCTGCGTGCTCACCGTCTCCGACATCTTCGCCGCGGACGGTGCGCGGCGGCGGATCGACGACGGGGAGATGCTCACGGCCGCGGAACGCATGGGCGCCGTGGCGATCGCCGCGCTGTCGAGCTGACCCTGGTCAGGCTTTGCCCGGCGCGGCGCGGCGCGCGAGCGGCTCAGGCTTTGCGCGGCGCGGCGCGGCGCGGCGAGCGTGCGGCGGGCGCTTTCGCGGCTTTGGGCGCTTTGGTGGCTTGCGCGGCGCTCTCGACGCGGGTGGATTTCGCCTCTTTGGCCGCGCTGACCTGTTTCGCCCGGACCTGCTTGGCCGAGGAGCGGCCGCCGCCGCTCGATGCGCCGGGACGGCGGGACGCTGCTTTGGCCGCCGTGCCGGAGCGCCCCGCGGAGCCGGTGGCGGCCGCGCGGGCGCTCGTCGCGCCGGTGGCCCGCTCGGCGGCGGGTGCCGGGCGGCGGATCGCCTCGTCGAGCTTGTCGGCGAGGACCGCGAGTCGCGTCTCGATCGCGCTCAGGCGAGCCTCGACGCCGCTCGGGGCAAGGGCCCGATCGAGGCGGTCGACACCGTCCTCGATCCCCTCGAGGCGATGCGAGACGGCCCGCAGCCGTCGGGTGAGCCGTTCGATGTCGGCGGCGGAGGGGAGGTTGAGGGCGCCCATCGCGACCTCCTGGGCCTGGGAGGCCTTCTCGCGGGCATCGAAAGCGCGGCCGATGGCGCCCGTCAGGAGCGGGTTTTCGAGCAGCTCCGAGAGGGCCTTGCCCAGCCGGTCCTCGGTGTTCGCGCCGAGTCGCTCCCGAATGCTCTTTGCGACGTTGCCCGCGTCCGACATGCTGACTCCCGGTTCTCGAGGGCATGCCCCTCGACACACCCAATGGCTTTTCTGGAGGGAAGGATACGGTGAAGCGGTGGCGCGCCAGCTGTTTGTGTTTCTGCAGCTCGAGTTCCCGTGGGTCCTCGGCCCCTCGGATGGCCGTTATCTGCTGCGCGACGGCCCCGATGCGGAGCCCGAGCGGGTCGTCGTGATCGAAACGCTCGATGCGGAGCGAGCTGCGCCCGAGATCGGCGGTCCGGCCGGCTGGTTGATGCGGCGGGGGCGAGGCGGGCGCGAGCA
>DASWFM010000257.1:0-8755 GCA_036394235.1 Solirubrobacteraceae bacterium
AGCCGCGTGGCGAGCAGCGTCATCACGTCGAGCGTCGCATCGTCGGCCCAGTGAACGTCCTCGAGGACGAGCACGGTGGGCTCATCCCCGGCGAGCTCGCGGAGCAATCCGCTGGCAACCTCGTGGGGGCGCGCAGGGACAGTGAGGAGCTCCGCGAGCTCGCCGCCCGTCTGCTCGGCCACGTCGAGGAAGGGACCGAGCGGACGCGGCGTGAGCAGCGGCTCGCAGTTGCCCCAGAGGACACGGGGCTTCCGCAAGCCGGCGCAGAAGCTCCGCAGCAGAGCGGTCTTGCCGACACCCGCTTCGCCCCCCAGCAGCACGAGCCTTCCTTCGGAACGCCGTCGCACCGCCGCGAACATCGATTCGAGCGCATCGATGTCCGCTGCGCGCTCGAGCAGTGCGGAGGCATCGCCAGAGGCAGCGGTGCTCACCGCAACCGCCCCGCCTGTCGAGATGCCACGCAACACGCGCGCCCCATGTCCGCGAATCAGTCTCCCATGCGTGTGGCTCCAACAGCGGCCGACCGGGTTCAAGCGAGGTGGCCTCACCACACAGCGGCCGGGCGGGACCGTGATCGACCCCGCCCGGTGTGGGCACCGCTTCCCCGCTCAGCATCACTTCCCCGCCCGGTGTGGGAACCGCTTCCCCGCTCAGGGGCACCCTTCCCCGCTCCGTGTCAGCCCATTGCCGAGGTGCGGACGCGGCGGCGCCTCGTGGAGAGACCGGCGGCCGCGCCGGCACCCACGAGCAGCACCGCTGCAGCCGCGCCGATGCCTGCGTCACCCCACTGGAATCCAGCCTGCCCCGATTCCGCCGGTGCCGGCGTTTGCACCACGACGGCGGGCGTGCCGCTGATCGCGTTCGCGTTCGGCCGTGCCTGCGCGGCCGCGGGAAGCGCGACGGCCGCGACGATCGCGCCGCTCGCCAGTATCGATGTGATCCGGTTGCTGATGCCCATTTTCAGTCTCCTTCTCGATCCAGGAAGGCGAAGGCTCCAGATCCCTCGCCCGACACCCTTTCGCTGTGATGCCAACGTACGCGCGGCTTGGCGCAGATACATCGGCGGGATCACCCAGATTGGCGCGCGCCGATACCCAACTTGTGGCGGCCGAAGACTGCCGTCGCGGACAGCTGCGAAGCTCCCCGCGGTGAGCGATCTGCCTTCACGTGCGCGCCTGTGGGCCCAGAAGTGGCGCTGGTATGAGCGCAACTCGCTGCCGTGGAACCGCGCCCGCATTCACTGGGAGCTGGCGTGTCGCGGTGCCTTCGCGCGGTGGCCGCTCGAGGGCAACGTGCTCGAGGCGCTGCGCGATGGTCGACTCGAGGTGGGGGAGGGGACGCTGTTCGAGCCGGGCGTGTGGATCACGGCGCCGGGCGATGCGCGGGTGAGGATCGGCGAAGGGACGTTCCTCAACCGCAACGTGATGGTCGCAGCCCAGGAGCTGGTCGAGATCGGCGCTCACTGCATGCTGGCCAACGGATGCTTCGTGAGCGACGCCAGCCATCGCTTCGACGATCCGCAGCGGCCGATCACGTGGCAGGGCTTCGAGAGCAAGGGACCGACTCGGATCGGCGAG
The DNA here is from genome assembly GCA_036394235.1 of Solirubrobacteraceae bacterium. Lineage (GTDB taxonomy): Bacteria > Actinomycetota > Thermoleophilia > Solirubrobacterales > Solirubrobacteraceae > Palsa-744. Next base: position 1,578 of record DASWFM010000257.1, read on the forward strand.
AACTGCTGGCTGGGGGCCAACGTGGTGGTGACCAGCGGGGTGACGATCGGAGCGCGCTGCGTGCTTGGTGCCAACAGCGTCGTGACGCGCGATGTCGAGCCGTTCTCGATCGCGGCGGGGGCGCCGGCGAAGGTCGTCCGTCGGATCACCTACGAGAACGGGTAGCGTCCCGGCGATGGAGCTCTACGACGCGATGCGCTCAGCGCCGACCAGCCGGCGCTTCACCGCCGAGCCTGTCGAACGGGCGGCGCTCGTTCGAGCGCTCGATGCGGCTCGCTTCGCCCCGAGCGGCGGCAACCGCCAGGGGTGGCGCCTGGTCGTGGTCACCGACCGGTCCACCCGGGAGGCGCTCCAGGACCTCTACCTGCCCCCTTGGCGCTCATATCTGGAGCTGACCGGGGGCGCGCAGATGCTCGCCGAACCGGATGCCTTCGACCCCCGCCGCACGCGGATGGTGCGGCTCGCCAACGAGTACGCCGAGAACCTCGCCGAGGTGCCCGTGCATATCGTCCTCGGGGTGAGGCTCGGCGATCTGGCGGTCACCGACGAGGGGCTTCCGCGCATCTCGATCGTCGGCGGCGCCTCCGTCTATCCGTTCGCCCAGAACCTGCTGCTCGCGCTTCGCAACGAGGGCCTCGGTGCGTCGATGACGACGCTCCTGATACCGGCCGAGCGCGAGGTCAGGGAGCTGCTCGGGATCCCGGAGGACATCGCTCTCGCGGCCCACATCGGCGTCGGTCACCGTGCCGATCCCTGGCCGGAGAAGCTCGCCCGGCGCAGCGTCGAGGAGTTCGCATTCGCCGAGCGCTTCGGCGAGCCGCTCCTCGACGCCTAGCCCAGCAGCGGGTCACGGCTATTCGGCGGGGGGGACGGGAACCCCGTTGAACGCGGTGGTGCCAGGCGCCACGGCGAAGCCGGAGCCGGTTGCTTTGTTCGCGTAGGCGAGCTCCTTGGGGAGAGAGCCGACGCCGTTGCTGCCCGGGGTCGGGGCGAGCTCGACCGTGGAGAGCACGCCGAGGGCGTTGCCCGAGGCGTCCATGAAGCCGCTTCCGGAGTCGCCGGGGATGCCGGGGCTGAGCGTGTAGACCTGCTGGCTCCAGCCGGCCGATTCTTCGCTTTCGCCGAGGCTCACACCCGTCTTCGGGCTCAGCACGGAGACGCCGAGACGGAGGATCGAGTTGCCGTATGTGTAGACCTGGCTGCCGGTCCCGGCGACGCTCGAGGCGAGGCCGTCCGGTCCGCCCCACACGGGTATGGTCGGATTGACGTTCTTGACCTGGCTCGCTTCGACTTTGATCAGTGCGAGGTCATTGAATGCGCAGGTAGCCGCGTCTTTCTGCCCTTCTTTCTGCATCGAGAGCCAGGAGTTGTAGGCCAGCGTGCCGACTTTCGTGCCTGCCTGCACGCCGCCGTTGACGATGTCCCCGGTGTAGATCGCTGTACCGAGCGGCAGCGATTTGGCGCTGCAGCCGTTCGTTTCCGTGGCTTCGCCGGTCGAGGAGCAATGCGCCGCCTGGCCGATGTAGACGTTGCCCGCGGAGTCGGTGAACACGAAGTTCGAAGTGCATTGGGCGGCGCCGCCCAGGAACGACGAGGCATTCGTGAAGAGCATCACCCCGGGGTGGATCGTGGCGCTCCCCGCCGGCGCCCATGCGGAGGCGCTGCCGGCGCTCGTGAACAGCGCGAAGACGACGATGCACGGCAACACCAACCGGCGACTGACGCGAAGCTTCATCGACAACTCCTTTGTTGTGTCTGGGGGAAGGTGCGGGCGCGGGAAACTCAGGCGCCGCAGGCGGAATACCCGTCAGAGACCCGACGAAACGTCAAGTCGGCAGAACGCGGACCAGCCGGCGTATAGAACCGCCGGGAGGAGGCTAGCCCAGCAACGCGTGCAGCTCGGCCAGCTCGGCCGGATCGATCTTGTAGGTGTGCTCGGGTCCGGGGTAGCGGCGGGTGCGAACGTCCTGCGCGTAGGCGGCGACCCCTTCGTTCATCTCCTGCTGGAGGTTCGCGTAGCGCTTGACGAAGCGGGGGCCGAGGCCGTCGCGGATGCCGAGCAGATCGTGGAAGACCAGCACCTGGCCGTCCGTGGCGGGCCCCGCGCCGATGCCGATCACCGGTACCTCGATCAGCTTCATCAGCTCCTCGGTGACAGCGCTGGGGATCGCCTCGAAGACGATCGCGAAGCAGCCTGCGCCCTGCAGCGCGAGCGCCTCTTGGGCGATGCGCGCGGCGGCCTGCGCGGTGCGTCCCTGGGCCTTCCAGCCACCGAGCGCGGTGGAGGTCTGGGGGGTGAGGCCGACATGGCCCATCACCGGGATGCCGGCGCCGATGATCGCCCTGGCGCGCTTGACGGAGGATTCGCCGCCTCCCTCGAGCTTGACGACCTCGCAGCCCGCTTCCTTGACCATCCGCATCGCGGTCGTGATCGCCTGCTCGTCGGAGACCTCATAGGAGCCGAAGGGCAGATCGCCGATCAACAGCGGCGTGGTCAGGCCGCGCCGCACCGCGCGGGCCAGAACCAGCATGTCGTCGAGCTCGACCGGGGTGGTGGCGTTGTAGCCGAGCACTGTCGTCGCGGCCGAGTCGCCGACGAGCACGAGGTCGACGCCTGCGGCCTGGGCGGCACGCGCACTCGGGTAGTCGTAGGCGGTGACCATCACGATCGGGTCGCCGAGCCGCTTCTTCTCCATCAGCAGCGGCAGGGTCATCGGCAGCCGGCCGGGGTCGGCGGGTGTCTGGACGGGGGAGGGATGGCTGGACATGGGCGCTGAGTCCTCTCTGACGATGGTTGACGCGCTGGTGGCTGGGAGCGACGGGCCCCTAGGTCAGCAGCGTCGCCACCTCGTCGTCGATCGTGATGATGCGGTTGGTCTTGGCCTCGACGTGGACGACCCGCGGCTCGTAGCGTTCGAGGTCGGCCTCGTCGTAGCTCGCGTAGGAGATCACGATGATCGTGTCGCCGTGGTGGACGAGGCGAGCGGCCGCGCCGTTGACGCAGATCTCGCCCGAGCCGCGGCGGCCGGGGATCGTGTAGGTCTCGAAGCGGGCGCCGTTGTCGACGTCGACGACGTGCACCTGCTCGTGCTCGAGGATGTCGGCCGCCTCGAGCAGGTCGGGATCGAGGGTGATGGAGCCGACGTAGTGCAGGTCGGAGTCGGTCACCGTCGCACGGTGGATCTTGGACTTGAGCATCACGCGCTGCACGTCTGAATCGCCTTTCCTCGGGGTTTTGGACGGGATGTCGGCTGGAGGATCGTGTTGTCGATCAGGCGCACCTGCCCGATGCGCGCGGCGACGAGCAGCAGTGCGGGACGCTCGAGGTCCTCGACGGCCTCCAAGGTGTGGGGATCCACGAGCGCCAGATACTCGAGTTGCAGCTCCTCGGCGGCGAGCACCTCGTGGCCGGCGGCCAGCAGCGCCTGTGCCGAGCGCTCGCCGTCGGCGGCGAGGCTCGCGGCGGCCTCGAGTGCGGCAGACAGCGCCACGGCCCGCGTGCGCTCGCCGGGTGCGAGCAGCGCGTTGCGGCTGGACATCGCCAGGCCGTCGGGCTCCCGGACCGTCGGCAGCGCCTCGATCGCGACAGGTAGGTTGAGGTCCGCGACCAGCCGGCGGATCACCACCACCTGCTGGGCGTCCTTCCGGCCGAAGTAGGCTACGTCCGGCAGCGTCATGCCGAGCAGCTTCGCCACGACCGTGGCGACGCCCCGGAAGTGCTCGGCGCCGCGCGACTCGCCCTCCAGGCGCTCGCTCACGCCCAGTACCTCGACCGAGGTGGCGAAGCCCGCCGGGTAGACCTCCTCGACGCAGGGCGCGAACAGCACGTCGGCGCCCGCGGCGCCCGCAAGCTCCCGGTCGCGATGCTCGTCGCGGGGGTAGCGCTCGAGGTCGCCGCGCTCATTGAACTGGGCGGGGTTCACGAACAGCGAGACCACGACTACGTCGCAGTGCTCGCGTGCGTGTGTGACGAGTGACAGATGGCCCTCGTGGAGGGCGCCCATCGTCGGCACCAAGCCGATCCGAAGCGCCTGCCGGCGGGCCGGAGCGAGCACCTCGCGTAGCTCTGCGACGGTGCGCACGACCTTCATCGGGCGGCGGGGGTCGTGATTTGTGAGCTCATCGGCTTCGGTCCAGTTCCTCGCGGATACCGGCGCGATCTCAGATGCGGTGCAAGAACTTCATGGGTCCATCCCGGGAATCGCCGGTGACGGCCTGGAATCGATGATACAGATGGGCATCCCGGACGCAAGAGAGCCCGGGCTTTGTGTGTCGAGCGTCACACACGTCCTTGACGGAGAGAGATCCTGCGGGAAGATAGCCCGAGTGGGCGTATTCCTGATCGGCACCGCGATCGTCGTGCTCCTCGGGTTTCCACTGAGGAAGTTCGGCCGATGGGTCCAACGCAAGGGCCGGGAGTTCGAAAGGAAGCGCTGAGATTCCCCCGTCGGCTAGGAGCCGTCGCTGCTCGGGTCGTCCTCGAGCTCGCGTTCTTCCCGCCCCGCCGCTTCGCTCAGCTCGGCCAGCTCTTCGTCGCTGAACGGCGGCTCATCGACGGCGAGCAGGGCGCGGGCGCGCTCGAGGTCCTCGTCCTCGACAAAGATCGTGCGGCCGCCCGACGCGCCTAGTTCGAAGTCGCCGGTGGAGCGCCGCGAGACAGCTGTTATCCCGGCCTCCGCGAGGCGCGTGACGAACAGCTCCGCTTCGGGTTCGTTGGTCGTTCCGGCCACGGGCCTGAGCATGAACGAAAGCTTCCCAGATCCCCGACGATCGACTACCAGGCGTCGATGTTCGGCCGCTTCTTGCCCGGCCGGCGCCGCCAGCCGCCGGAGCCCTCGTCGAACAGGGTGGCGATCCAGCGGCGCGAGTCGGCCGGGTCGATGACGTCGTCGATCTCCCCGTAGGCGGCCATGTTGACGCCGCGGCCGCGCTCGTAGGCGGCGGCGACGGTGGCCTGAAAGACGCGCTCGCGCTCGTCCTCGTCCTCGATCGCCTCGAGCTCGCGGCGCATGCCCAGTCGCACCGCCCCCTCGAGGCCCATCGCTCCGAACTCCGACGTCGGCCAGGCGACCGTGAACAGCGGCGCCTTGAAGCCGCCGCCGGCCATCGCCTGCGCGCCCAGGCCGTAGCCCTTGCGCAGCACGATCGTCCCCGTCGGCACCGAAAGGTTCGCGCCCGTCAAGAACATCCGCGAGAAGTGCCGCACGGTCGCCGTCGCCTCCGCTGCCGGCCCGACCATGAAGCCCGGCGTATCGCACAGGAACAGCACGGGCAGCTCATAGGCGTCGCACAGCTGCAGGAAGCGGGCCGCCTTGTCGGCGCCGTCCGCGTCGATCGCGCCGCCCAGATGCATTGGGTCGTTGGCGAGGACCCCCAGCGGCCTGCCGTCGACGCGCGCCAGCGCCGTCAGCATGCCCGGTCCGAAGCCGTCGCGAAGCTCGAGCACCGATCCTTCGTCGAACAGTCCCCCGACTACCCGGCGGATCTCGTACACGCGCTTGCGCTGCTCGGGGATCGCCTCGCGGAGCAGCTCCTGGTCGGGGACCGGCCCAGGCTTCGCCTGCCCCGAGAAGTAGGACAGGTACCTCCGGGCCAGGGCGACCGCCTCGGCGTCGTCGGAGGCGCGCAGGTCGACGACGCCATTTGCGTGCTGCACATCGATCGGGCCCACCTCGCCCGCTGCGAACACGCCCAGGCCGCCGCCCTCGATCATCGCCGGCCCGCCCATCCCGATGCTCGCGTCCTCGGTCGCGATCACGACGTCGCAGCAGCCCAGCAGCGCCGCGTTGCCCGCGAAGCAATAGCCCGAGGCGATGCCGACGAGTGGCACCAGGCCGCTGAGCGCCGCGAACAGCTCGAATGCCCTGCAGTCCAGACCCGCGACGATCGGCATGTCCACGTCGCCCGGGCGCCCGCCGCCGCCCTCCGCGAACAGCACCACTGGCAGCCGTCGCCGCGCGGCCACGTCGAACAGCCGGTCCTTCTTCATGTGGTTTCGCATGCCCTGCGTGCCGGCGAGGACCGTGTAGTCATAGGACATCGCCACACACGGCTCGCCGTCGATCGCGCCGACGCCGCCGACGAGACCATCGGCCGGTGTCCGGGCGATCAGCTCCTCGCGGGTGCGCCGCTGCTCCTGCGCGGCGAACAGGAGCGGCCCGTACTCGACGAAGCTGCCCTCGTCGAGCAGGTCGGCGAGGTTCTCCCGGGCGGTGCGCCGGCCGTGCTCGTGGCGTCGCGCCACCGCCTCCGGCCGCGCCGCGTCGAGGCCGATCTCGTGGCGCTCGCGGACGGCGCCGAGGTCAGCCCGCTCGCCCGCCGGGGCGGCGCCGTTCGCCGCGGGGGGCGTGACCGTGAGCCCCTCGCCCGGGGTGATCGTCAGAAGCAGCTGGCCCTCCTCGACCGCGTCTCCGACCGCGACCGCGAGCTCGCCGATCACGCCCGCCGTCTCCGAGAGCACCTCATGCTCCATCTTCATCGCCTCCAACACCACGAGCGCCGCTCCCGCGGCCACCGGCTCGTCGCTGCCGCCCTTGATTGCCACGATCACGCCCGCGAACGGCGCAGTGACGCTGATCTCGCTAGATGCGGCCATTTTCAGATCATCGCTCACCGGGCACGAACTAGCATGCGCCGATGGACTCCACGAGCGTCCGCCCCTCCGCCGCCGAGCGCCGCGAGGCGCTCAAGCAGCTGCTGATGCAGGCTCGCTCCTGCACCCGCTGCGCCGAGCTGGCCGCGACCCGCAAGAGCGTTGTGTTCGGCTCGGGCAACGCCGATGCCGATCTGATGTTCGTCGGCGAGGCGCCCGGTGCGAGCGAGGATGAGCAGGGGCTGCCCTTCGTGGGGCGCGCCGGGAAGCTGCTCAGCCAGCTGCTCGAGGAGATCGGACTCCTGCGAGACGACGTGTTTATCGTGAACACCCTCAAGTGCAGGCCCCCGGGCAATCGCGACCCGCAGCCGATCGAGATCGACAACTGCCACGAGTACCTGCTCCGCCAGGTCGAGCTGATCGAACCCTCCGTGATCTGCAGCCTCGGAAACTTCTCCACGAAGCTCCTCCGCAGCGACCCGACCGGCATCACCCGCCTGCACGGCCAGCCAGAGGTGATCGAGATCGGTAGCCGCGCCGTCCGGCTACATCCGATCTACCACCCCGCCGCGGCCCTCTACACACC
>DASWFM010000258.1:0-32453 GCA_036394235.1 Solirubrobacteraceae bacterium
CTCGACGTCGAATTCGCGGGCGCCATGCCCCGGCAGATCGAGCGCCGCCGTGGCGTTCGCGATGCACTGCTCCCCGTCGCGGTACAACGCGACTCGCAGCCTCGCCACCAAGGCCCTGGGGCCGTCGTTGGCTACATGCACACGGAGCCCGCCCAGGCCCTCGTCTGTCATCCAGATCGCCACTGGAGCCAACGCTCGGCGGAGGTGATAGTACGCGGGCTTTGGGGCTCCCGCAGAGTCGATCAGTCCCCAGCCCGCCCCCGGCGCCAGATCGGCAAACCACAGCACCAGCCCGCCGCCGCAGGGAGATCTCGGTCGCCGCCACTCGCCCATGACATCCGCCATCACTTCGCCGGTCACGGCGCGCGAGAGCTCCAAGTAGCGCTCAGGGTCCACGCGACGGAGTTCCCCCGGGTCCAGGTCATAGAGCAAGCGTAGATAGTGATCGCGGACATCCTCGAAGTCCCAGCCGGCGCCGGCGTCGCGCGGTACACCCGACTTCCATTCCGGGCCATGCCCGATCGCGGCGTCACCGTCGCTGCAGGCCGCCCTCACCCCGTCCTCGTTGGGCACGTTCGAGAACGCCAGGCACTCCGCGGCGAAGCGCACATCGGCTCGTCGGGCGTCCGAGAGGGGCCGGCGATATCCCCCCACGCCGTAGTAGTTGGCGATGCCGCGGTCCGGCCGGAAGGGCAGCGCCCCTCCGCACGGAGCCGAAGGCACGTACACGGCTTCCGCCGGCGACGCGGCAACCAGTTGTGGGAGTAGCTCCCCGAAGAGCTTCCCGCGTCCGAGCGCGGGCTCGAGCCCCAGCATCGCCACTTGCTGCTCGACTTCGCTGTTTCCGCACAGAACGGCAAGGCTGGGGGACGCCGCGATGCGTCCGAGCAGCTCCTCGGCCTCGCGCTCCACCGTCTCGCGGAAGCGCTCTTCACTGATCGGGTAGTCGAGGTTGGCGAACATGAAGTCTTGCCAGACGAGGATGCCGAGCTCGTCGCAGAGATCGTGGAAGCGATCTTCCTCGTAGACGCTGGTCCCCGGGATGCGGAGCATGTTCATGCCGGCGTCGCGCACGAGCTCGAGCGCGATGCGCAAACGCTCGCCGCTCGGTGCCAGGCCAATCGGGTCGGCGGGCGTCCACACCGACCCACGGGCGAACACCTCCACACCGTTCACGTGCAGTTGCAGACCGTCGCGCTCGAGCTCGTGCTCAGGCGACCGCCCTGGCTCGAGCGTGCGGAACCCCACGCGACCGAGCTCGACGGTCACGGGATCCGCATTCGTTCGCACCACGACGCGCACGTCGTACAGCGCAGGCTGGCCGTGTGTGTGCGGCCACCAGCGCGCGACGGGGGACGCTCGCAGGGAGCCCTCGGCCGAGGCGAGGTGTGCACGGCGGTCGACTGCAAGCGGGCTGCTGTGACTGCCCGTCGGTCCTTCGAGCTCGAGCTCGACCGCCTCGACGGAGTGTCCTCCGAGCATCCTCAGCGCAAGCTCTACGGTAAGCACGCCCTCGCCCTCGCCGTCTCCGTCGTGCTCCTCCAGGCGCGACTCTACGCGTACTCGCTCGACCTCGAACACTCGCCGGCGAACGAGGCGCACGGGACGCCACGGTCCCACGGCCGCCGGGTCAGCGGCGAAGCCCGGAGCGCGACCCAGCAGCATGGTGCGGTAGAAGCGCAGATTCCCGTTGACCAGGCGCGTTCGCCACCGCGCCCGCGGCTTGCGGCTCCTGCTGAGCGGGGGCCCAAGTGCGATGCAGCGGATCGCGAGCTCGTTCTCGTCCCTCAAGAGGTTGCCAACGTCGACCGTATGAGTAGCGAACATCGACTCGCTACGGAGCACGCGGTCGCCATTCAGAAACACCTCGGCGACGGTCGCGATCCCGCCCAGCTCGAGCACGACGCGCTCGCCGTCGGCTGCGGGGGCAGCCTCAAAGGTGGTGCGGAACCACCAGTCATCGGCGTCGAGGTCGCTCGCCTCGCCCGGGCGCCAGCGACCGGCCTGGTGGAGCGCGGCCGCCGCCGTGCCTGGAACACGCGCCGGAATCCAGTCGAGGCTTGCGATCCCAAGCGGGTCGGAGTGCGCATCAGGCGCACATGCCGCCGCCTGCCAATCCGTGTCGAGCGCCAGCTCCTCATGCCCCTCCACCCGAGCGCGCGGGGGCGCCGTCTGCCGCTGCGGGTCAGGCAAGCGCACCGTCCAGCGCCGCGAACGCCTCGGCCCACGCGGTCGCTAGGTCCTCGATCGACGGCTCGGGGTCGAACTCGCGCCTGCGAGCGAGCTTGAAGGACAGGACCTTGCTCGCGTCGACGATCCGGCCCATCGCGGCGGCGGCCGGCTCCCCGCGCTCGCCGAGCAGCCAGCGCACGTGCGAGGCTCCCACCTCGAAGGCCGAGCCGACCATCCGGACCGTCGCGAAGGCGTAGTCGTGGTAGGCCGCGTTGTCCCCCTCGAGCAGGCGCGGCAGGTCGCGGGTCAGCTGCTCGCCGAAGCGCTCGAAGGGGTTCGGCGAGGGGCGGCGCTCGAGGTGCTCGTCGAGCAGCTCGCGCGCCGCTGCGCGCAGCTCCTCGCCCTTCAACGAAGGTCCCGCATCGAGCCGCACGAGCTCGGTGTAGGGCGGCAGCACATCCTCGGAGAACGGCCGCCCGAGGCGGAACACGCCGCGGTAGTCATCGCCCTCGAGCTCGTGGTAGCCGACCCCGTGGAAATAGCGCAGCCGCTCGCGTTGGCGGTCGATCGCCTCGGCCACCACGGAGCTCTTGACGTGCTCGTTGCGATAGCTGGTGGCGGCCGTGTCGGGCAGGTACCACGAGTCGAGCTCGACGATGATCGTCCGCCGCGCGGCGAGCTGCTCGGCGATCTGCTCGGGAAGCGGCCGGTACGGCTGCATCTCGTGGATATCGACTCCGAACAACCGCTCGACGTGCTCGGGCAGCGGCTTGAAGAACGTCCACTGGTCCCCCTCGAAGTCGACCCGCAGCACGCAGCCCATCATCGCGAGCGGCTCGTCGCCGCGGGCGTGCAGGAACTCGATCAGGATGTCTGTGTAGCAGTTTGTTTCCATGTACGTGCGATCGGGGGAGTGCAGCGAGTGCGCGTGGTAGCTGCCGGGGTCGAGGCCGAGCAGGCTGACGAATCCGTCGGTCGCGACGCTCATGTCAGCCTCAACTCCCCGCCCACCTCAGCCGGCCAGGACGGCACGTCGAACCCGTGCGCTCGGAACAGGGCGAGCGTGATCCGCTCGAGGCCGAAGCCGAGGCACGCGGTGTGGGCCGGCCCGCCGCCGTTCTCCATCGCGATCCCGTAGGTCGATGAGAAGTAGTCCTGGTGGTAGTTGAACGAGGCGACTGCCGTCGGCTCGGGGCCCGCGATCGGAACCAGCACCTCGAACTTCAGAGCCTGCGCCTTCTGGCTGCGTGCGAGCAGCCGGCCGCTGCGACCGAAGAACGGGTCGCTGGCGACGTCGGGCCTGGCGTCGAGCCCCACGGCCGCCAGCAAGGCGACCGAGCGGTCCCGCCAGCTGTCGCGCCAGGCGGCGACGGTCTCGGGCTCGCCGATTCGGACGATCTCGCGCTGGTGGAACATCTGCAGCCGCGCGGGGTCGCCCGAAGGCTCGCGCCTGAACACGTACGAGCCCCCCGCGTCGACCGTGATGCCGCCTGGAGCCAGCGGTCCCCGCGCGGCGATCGCGGGGTACACCGGGTAGCACGCGGCGGGGGTCAGGACGAGGTCGGTCATCGCCTGGAAGTCGCTCCAGTCCTCGTGCCTGCTCGCACGCTCCTCCTGGGCTGCAGCCTGCTGCTCGTTGCCCTCGAAGCCGAATATCGAGCCTGCGAGGTGGGGGAAGTTCTTGAGGTAGCCGATCTTCTCGAGCTGCTCCCGAGGCAGCAGCGGCGGGAACGCGATGTGCTCGGGTTCGTCCGCGCTGCCGCTGCGGGTGACGAGCGCGTCGAACGCCAAGCGGACGCGCTCGAACTCCTGGCCGCGGCCGTACACGCCCGAGACGCCGCTCTCGATCAGCAGGCCGTGCTGGACGAGCTGCTCGAGGAAGGCCGTCTGCTCCGGGGTTCCCTCACGGAACTCGGCCACGGGCCTAGACCTCCTTGGCGATCAGCAGCAGGCTCGCGTTGGTCTGGTGAATGCGCTCGTTGGCGACCATCAGCGAGGCCGACATCGTGTCGCGCAGGTGACGGCCGACGCTGAAGGGCGTGTCGTTCTTGAAGCCGACGATGCCGCACACCCCGAGCGCTCCCTGGCAGACGCGGGGCGCCTGCTCGGAGGCGGCGATCTTGAGGTTGTTGAAGCGCAGGATCGTGGCCATCTCCGAGAGCCGCGAGCGGTCCTCCTCGGAGGCCTCGACGAACTCGCGCAGCGCCGAGTACACCTCGGCGCGCAGCAGCGAGAGCTCGCTCATCAGCTGGGACAGCCGGATCGCGGCCGGCAGCGGCTCGCCGGGCTTGCGCTTGGCCGCCGCTCGCACGAAGGCACGGGCTCGGCCGAACGCGTCGGTGGCGATGCCGAGCCACAGGTGCGACCAGAGGATGTGCGAGATCGGCACCATCGACTGGTTCATGACGCTCGCGAACTGCGTGGGCAGGACCTGCTCGAGCGGGAACTCGGCGCGCACGATGTTGCCGGGCGAGCACGTCCCGCGCATCCCGAGCGGGTCCCACGATCCAGTCGGCTCGAGCGTGTGCTGGGTGTTGCTGGTCAGAACGCAAACCTGATCCCCCGGCTCGGCGTCGGGCGAGCGGCGCAGCGTCGTCAGCAGGTCGTCGGCGTAGGCGCCGTAGCTGACGGTCGGTGCCTGCTTCTCGAAGCGGGCCAGGCCGTCGCCGTTTGCTTCCACGGCGGCGATCGAGCTGCCCATGTCCCCGCCGGTGCCGACCTCGGAGGTGACCGATGCGACCAGCCGCTGGCGCCCGACCAGGTCGCGGAGGTAGCTTTCGAACCAGGGCGCGTCGTCGAGGTGCCGGACGATCGTGGCGACCTGGATCTGGTGCATGGCGAAGACCATCGCGCTGGCGCCGCAGTGGCGACCGAGCTCGAAGCAGGCCCCGGCGAGGGCCTCGAAGGACACGCCGCCGCCGCCGAGGTCCTCCGGCACATAGGCGGACAGCGCCTGCTGCTCGCGCAGGGCGTCCAGCGTCTCCGAGGGGAACCGCGCCGCGCGATCGACGTCGTAGGCGTTCGGGGCCGCGACCTCTTCGGCGATCCTGCGCACGCCGTCAAGGAATGCCTGGTCGCGTTCGACCGCGACGCTCACGCGGCGGCCTCCTGCTCGAGCTCCCTGAGCGCCGAGGCGATCGCGTTGATGCTCTCGAAGACGCTCCGCTTCAGCATGTGGTCGGGAAACTCGACGTCGAAGCTGTCCTCCAGGCCGAGCATCAGGTTGACGCTGGCGTGCGAGGTCATCCCGGCTTCATACAGGTCGGCGTCGTCGGCCAGCGAGTCGACGTCCACCGGAAGCCGGCCGTGGTCCTTGATTATCTGGCGTATCTCCTCGTTCACGGGGCTGTTATCGGACGCTCGCCTGAGAATCTGAAGCGCACTGGGCGACGACCACGGCAGTCGCGAAATCGCCCTCGTGGGCGATGCTGAGGGACAGATCGGTGACGCCCGCCTCGAGGGCCAGTGCGGCCGCCGGCCCGCTCAGCTCGAGCTCGACCCAGCCGCTGGGGTCGCGGCGGACCTCGATCGCGTTCCACGGAATGCCCTGCTCCCGGGGCCGCAGGACCTTCAGCGTCGCCTCCTTGGCGGCGAACCGTCCCGCCAACCGCTCGGCGTCGAGGCCCCCGGACGTCCGGCAGTCCTCGACCTCCTGCTCGGTGTAGACCCGCTCCAGGTAGTGCTCGGCGTGCGTGTCGATCGAGCCACGCACGGTCTCGACGGAGACCAGGTCTGTTCCCACTCGCAGTGACACTCCGCCTATGCTCTCAAAGTTCACGCGCCTGCGCCGTTAGTCCCAGATCGCCTCCGGCAGGCCCGTGAGCCGTACGCCGGCGTGGTTGGTGTAGCGGATCTTCACGGCGATCATCAAGGCCGTCATCGACTCGGTGATCCGCGAGATCTCCAGGCCCCCGCAGTCCACGCAGCGCAACCCCCGTACGCGCTCGATCAGCGCGGCCGCCTCGCGCTTGGCCTCGGTGGAGTTCCCGCACAGCAGCACGTCCTGTTCGAGCGGGTGCTCGAGATCGGTCAAGGAGGCCGCGCTGACCGTGTGCAGCGCCGAGACCACCCGCACACCCTTGGGCGCCAGCTCCCGGGCCTGCTCCGCGGCGGAGCCCTGCCAGATGCCGAGAAGCCGGGTCGGCTCTCCGTCGACGGCGCTCGCGAGCGGGACGGTCGCGTCGATCAGCAGCTGGCCGGGCCGGAGCGCCCCGGCGATGCTGTGGATCGTCTCGGCGTGGTTGCGGAACGGGACAGTCAGCATCGCGACCTCTGCTTCGGAGACGGCCGCTGCGTTGTCGTGGGCGGAGAAGGAGCCGTCCGGGACGGCCGCGCGCGCTCGGGCGAGCAGCTCTGAGAGCCGCTCCGGGTCACGTGAGCCGATTGCGATCGGCGAGCCGGCCTCGGCCAGGCGCAGCGCCAGCCCGAAGCCGAGCGCCCCCGAGGCGCCGATGATCGCGGTCGGCCTGGCGGGCACGACCGCGGGTCAGATTCGCTTCTGCGCGGCGTGCGCGACGCCGGACCAGTACTGGAACACACGCACACGTAGTCCGCGCGTCCCGAGCACCCGCGGCAGCGCGATCGAGTAGTGGTTGAAGCGGTCGAGAGTGAACACGGCCCGGTAGCGAAGCGCGCCGGCACTGAAGACTTCGAGGCCCATGAAGTCACCCACGGGCCCAGAGCCGGCGGCGACGATGCGCGGGCCGTGACGGCTCAGTCGCAGCGTCACTGGGCTGACCCGGGCGTTGTAGGGGGAGGCCAGGACGGACGAAAGCTCCTTGAACGCGGGCTTCTGGGCGCCGGGGTGCGTGACGACGCCGAAGTCCACGTGGCGGTAGTCGCGCAGCTCGAAGATCACATCTGCGGCGACCCAGGGCGTGTTCGCAAGCGCGCGGAAGATGCTCCCGATGTTCGTCGCCTGGGCCCGCGGAGTCACGCACGCCTGTTCCTCCTGGATCCGTTCGTGGGGCCAGCAGCTGGGCCAGCCGAACTCGTCCAGCCACAGCGGCTTCGAGTCGCCGTTGGCCAGCTGCACTTCGCGAATGGAGCGCAGCGATGCGAGCGTGAGCGTGTAGTAGTGGATCGCGAGCCCGTCGTAGTAGCCCTTGATGCCTGCTGCGTACAGCGCCCGCAGAAACACGCCGTTGGAGCCCACGAGCGATCCGGCGAGCACGGCCACGCGCGGGTTGGCTTGCTTGATCGCCGGGTATGCGGCGCGCAGCAGCGCGGCATAGCGGGCCGCTTTGTCTGGGCCGGCGAAGTACTTTTCGTTGGACTGATCGGGCTCGTTCCAGATCTCGATCGCTGCGAGCCGCGTGCCGTAACGTCGGACGATGAACGACACGATCCGCGCGTATTCGGCCGGATCGCGCGGAGGCCACGCGTTGGCTCCGCTGAGGTCCGTCGGCGAGCAGCTGCCGGTCAGCGCCGCCGGCGCAGAGGAGTCCCAGCAAGGGGTGCCGCGCACGGTTGCGATGACCTTGATGTGAGCCGCCGCGGCGTCTGCAACCAGCCTGTCGACGAACGCCAGCGCATGGGGGTCGATCTGCCCGGCGGCGCGAGGCTCGAGGATCGACCAGAACACCTCCGTGCGCACAACTCGAGCATGGAGCCTCTTGGCGACGGCGATGTCCTGATCGGCAGACGACAGCCGCGCGCCGTAGATGAGGCCGTCGATGTTCACGCCGCCGAGCGGCGCAGCCGGCCTGGGATGCTTGGGCTTGGCTGCCACGTTTCCGGCGAACAACAGCAACGCCATCCCGCACACCGCCGGCCCGACGGCGGCAATCAGCTTGTGCGGGCGCCGGTGCATCGTCGGCACGATACCGGCCGATGGGGCGCTCTCGTCGGGCTCGCGCTCACGGATGAGCGCCATCGGCACGCAGTAGGGTGTCGCGACGATGCCCTCGACTTGGATCTGGCTGCAGATCGCGATCGTCACGGTCGTGGTGATCGGGATGATCATCGCGATCACGAAGCTCGCGTAGGTTCCTCGCCGGGCCGGCGAGGATATGATCGCTCACGCCGGGCGGTGGGTCTGACAGCGGAAAGGGAGAACGATGTTCAAATCGATCGTGGTGGGGACCGACGGGTCGGACACGGCGACCGAGGCGGTACGCCAAGCGGCGGATCTCGCCCGATCTGTGGGCGCGAAGGTGGAGCTCGTGAGCGCCTACGAACCCGTCCCCGAGGCGCGCCTGAGAGAGGAACGCCAGCAGGCGCCGGAGGACCTGCAGTGGGCGATCAACCCTCGTGAGGACGTCGACGCGACGCTCGAGGCGGCCGCTGCGATCGCAGCGGAGGCGGGCGTCGAGGTGGCGGTCTTCCCGCGCCAGGGCGATCCGGCGGACGCGATCCTCGACGTCGCCGAGGAGCAGGGCGCCGATCTGATCATCGTGGGCAACAAGGGCATGACCGGCGCGAAGCGCTTCCTGCTCGGCTCGGTGCCGAACAAGGTCTCCCACCACGCGCCCTGCTCGGTGCTGATAATCAGGACGACCTGACGGCCGCAAGGCGGGCCAGGCGCCCGCCGAGCAACCGCCGCGGCGCATCCGGCGTCAGCTGGCACGCGCGAGCCCGCGCGCCGAAGCTCGGCGCGGCCCGGCCACCTTCCGCGCGGTCGACCTAGGCAAAGGATCGCTCGGCCTGCGCCACGACGTGGCGGGCGATGGCGAGCGAGGAGGTCGCGGCCGGAGAGGGAGCATTGCGCACGTGCAGCGCGCGCTGGGTGTAAGAGAAGACGAAGTCGTCGACGAGCTCGCCGTCTCGCGCGAGCGCCTGCGCGCGCACACCGGCGAAAGAGGGTTCGACGTCGGCCGGGGCGAGCTCCGGCACATAGCGCGCCGCCGCCCGCACGAACGCAGAACGCAGCGCGGCGTGACTCAGCTCGCTGATGCCGGTCCGCCACCAGCGCGCGAGCATCCGCCACGTGCCGGGCCAGGCGAGCGTCTCGGTGACGTCGCGGCGGCGGACGTGACCCAGGCTGTAGGCATCGCGCGCCCCCGCCAACAGGGCCGTCGGCCCGACGAGCACCTCGCCGTCGATCTGCTTGGTCAGGTGGACCCCGAGAAACGGGAGTGAGGGGTCTGGCACAGGGTAGATGAGTGAGCGCACGAGGTGGCGGCGCTCGGGGCGCAGCCGCAGATAGGCACCGCGGAAGGGGATGATCCGCGGATCCGGGTCGGCGCCGGCCGCAACGGCGAGGCGGTCCGCCCAAGCCCCCGCACAGAAGATCGCGTTGCGCGCCTCGGTGACGCCGCGGCTGTGGGTGAGCCGGAGGGCGCGGCCGTTGACGTTCACCGCCTGCACCTCGCAGGCGGTGGCGACGCTGCCGCCGGCCGCAGCGACGTCGCCGGCGTACGCCCGGGCGACGGATCGGAAGTCGGCGATGCCGGTGCCCGGCGAGTGGAGGCCCTCGATGCCGCGCGCGTGCGGCTCCAACTCGGCGATGCCGTCGGCGTCGATGCGCCGCAGTCCGGGCACGCCATTTGCCTGCCCGCGGCGCTCCAGCTCGCCGAGGCGCTCCAGCTCGGAGCGGTCGGTCGCGACGATCACCTTGCCGCAGCGGTCGGCTGCGATCCCTTTGCGCTCGCAGTACTCGTAAAGTTCGCGCGCGCCGGCGACGCACAGCCGCGCCTTCAGCGAGCCGGGCAGGTAGTAAACGCCGGCGTGGATCACGCCCGAGGTGTGGCCTGTCTGGTGGGTGCCGACCTCGGGCTCGCGCTCGAGCACGCAGACGGAAGCCCGCGGTCGCCGGGCGGTCAGCTCTCTCGCCACGGCCAAGCCGAGGATGCCGCCGCCGACGACGGCGATATCGCAATGCTCGACGGCGTCCTCGCCCATCGCGGATGTGATCGTCACGGGAGGCTGGGCGTGGGTCTAGGGACGGTCGTCCGGTTAGCTGGTGGGCTGAGGGCCCAGCGACTGATCAACGCTCCAGGTATTACAGCTAACTGTTCACATTCTGTGCCCAGTCAACGGCCGCGCCCTCGACGCGTCGTTGATCAGAGCGCTGGCGATGGGCCTGGCGAGGCGTTGAATGCTGATCGAGCCGGGCGAGTGCGTGACCGCCTCGTTGATGGCGAAGCTCGACGCCGCGGCGCTTCCGCCACGCGGCGATCACGTGCTTCTCGCCACGGCGACCGGAATCATCAAGAATTATCGTGGCCCCGGGCGCGAGCCGATCCCAAAAGACGTCCAGCGCCGGTGCGCGAGCCAGCTCTTTCTCACGCGTGAATGACGGAGGGCCGTCGACAACCAACAGGTCGATGCCCTCCACCATAGGCAAGCTGTTGATGTCATACCACCCGTTCACGAGGGGGGCGCAGATCACCGTTGCCCATTGACCTAGGTTCTCTCGGGCGACGGCGCGAGCCGTCAGGGCGGCCCACTCCGGGTCGTGGTCCACGCTGTGGATGTGTCCATCGATGCCCTCCTGTGACAACGCCCGTGCCGCGAATATCGTTGAGTTTCCGCTGCCGCACTCCACGATCGTCCGCCTGTGGTTGATCACGATGTCGCTCGCGACCGCAAGGATCGCCGCGGGCCGCATGCTGGAACTGGTGCTGGGGAGAAACGGCCCCGACAGCGGTGCGAGTGCTTGGAGCGCCTGAGCGTCGATCGAGTCGGCCGCCAAATCGGCAAGTCGGTCCAGCACCTTGCGCGGCGTCAAAAGCTTCACCGGTGCGCATAGTACGCTGGGCCGCCGCCCGGGTGAGCCAGCACCAGTGAGCCGGCGGCCCACCGCCCGAAGCACGCTCAACTGCGGTGGTGGATGACTCCGGTCTTCACGGCCTCGAACGCCGAGCCGGGGACGCGGTCGAGCTGCGCGAGGTCTTGGTTGTGCCAGCGCCGGTCCGGGGCGCCACTGAGGTTCCAGGGCGACCCGTTGTCCGCGACGATCAGGCCGTAGCGCTTCATCGCGGTTAGCAGCACCAGCGACTGTCCGTGGAAGCCACTAAGAGAGAAACTCGACTTGAGCCGCAGGCGCAGGCCCATGGGAGGGTCGTTCGGGTTCGAGCTCCCCGAGCCGAAGTGCCTTGCGGGGCTTATGTAGCCGCGCTGGCTAGCGTCGACCGTGACTCGCAGGGCATGGTCGATCCGCCCGGCCTGCACCTCGGGGTAGCGGGCGATCAAGGGGAAGATCGGGAGGCCCGCGGCATCGGCAGAAGTCCAGCCGGCGGGGCGCAACGCGTTACTGCGGAGGTTGAAGATCGCTCCAGCCCCCGCTTGCCACCCGCCGCCGGTGCGGTTTGCCCTGTAGAGCTCATACAGCTTGCAGCTCCCCGCCTGTAGGACGAGCACGTGACGATCCACGGCTTCGCCGGCGGATTGCACGGGAGCGTTGTCCGGGATCGGGTAGCCGCCGTGGTCGGACTGGCCACCGAATTCCGTGAACCGGACCCGGACCTTCCGCTGGTGGGCACCGACGACCACATATGACATCCCGTATCGCGGATCGCTCCCGAAGTCAGGGTGCAGATGAGCGCCGGCTCCGATGCTCGCTATGTAGTTGGCTGAGTTCGGATCCACCGGGGCATGCGATATGTCCTGATTGAGCGGATTGCTCGCCGGGAAGATCGGGCAGCCGGCTTCGCTCGGCGAATGCGACTTGGAGCTCGTGGCGTTCACCAGCGTCGGCACCAAGATCAGCGCGAGCGTCGCCACCAGTGCGCAGCTACATATGATCGGCGTCGCTTCGTGGACTGCGAACTTACGCTTGGGCCTCGGCCTCACTCCCGACACGATAAGCGACCGACCAGCTGCTTCGGTGTGACCGGTCTCATCATGACGGCCTGCGGCTCGTTGGCGGGTTGCTGTGGCGAGTCGGCCGCTACCGAGCTGGTTTGGGTGGCGGCGTGCGAGGAGCGGGCGAGCACGTGATGCACGAACGTCGGGAGCTGACCGCCTCCGGGAAGTGCAGCTAGCGGACTTTGGCGGCGAGTGCGCCCGGTCCGCCCGGTGCCGTCGCCGCCGCCGCGTTGAGCAGCCCTGCACCGTAGAGCCGTTCGTCCCCGCCGCCGCCGAGCCCGCGCGCCGTCGCTCGCAGCCTTGCGGTCAGCTGCGCGGGCGTCGGGTGGTGGCCGAGCACGCCGGTGGCGATCACGAGCGCCGCGGCGGCGGACACATGGGGGGTCGCCATCGAGGTGCCTTCGTAGCCGCTCGGCAGCCCGAAGCGCTGGACGGAGCTGCCCGTGAAGGTCACCTGATAGATGTCCCGGCCCGGCTTTTCCGGGTCGCAGTTCGGGTCGCCCGGCAGGTCCGCGTCGGCGCCTCCGCCGGGCGCGACGAGCGTCAGGCCCGAGCCGTCGTTCGAATAGGCCGCGAGGCAGCCGTGTTCGGTTGTCGCTCCGACCGAGACGACGTAGGGGGCGTGGGCCGGATACGCCACGGCCGTGTGTCCCTCGTTGCCGGCGGCCCCCACCACGAGGACACGATGGCGGTGGGCATAGCGCAGCGCTTCGATCAGCTCCGGGATGTCCGAAGCCGTCACGCCCGGGGAGAACTCGAGGCTCAGGTTGATCACCTGGGCGCGGTGCTCGACGGCGAAGCGGACCCCTTCGGCGATCGTCGAGGCTTCGCCTTCGCCCTCTGTGTCGAGCACCCGGACCGGCATGATGCGGGCGCCATAGGCGAGGCCGGTCAGGCCGGTGAGGTTGTTCGTGTCCTCGGAAATCGTGCCCGCGACGAACGTGCCATGGCCGTTTCGGTCGTTTGGGTAGGGATCGTGTCCGACGAAGTCATAGCCCTTGACGAACTGCCAGCGTCCGAAGTCGGGCGAGAGCCGGAAGCGGCCTCGGTTGGCGTACGCGACGCCGGTGTCGAGCACCGCGACCACGACGCCGCGCCCGCCGGCGGCGCCGGCCGCGGCGACGTTGCTCCACGCTTCGGGCGCGCCGATGCCGAACGGGCCGGAGAAGTTCCACTGCAGTTCCTGCCAGCCGCCGGGGACTTTCGTTGCGCCCTCGTCGTCAGGCACGACCGCGCCGGCGGTGTGCGCGACGTAGTCCGGCACGGCCCACTGGACTCCCCGCCTCCGCCGCTGCGCTCGCAGTTCCGCGTCCAGGCTCCGCCCCGCCCGGACCTTCATGACCACCGTGCGGCCCGGCTGTTCGCCGGAGGACGTCGCGGACGCGGTCGCGGCGACTGCGGCGCTCCTGGGTTCGGAGTAGCGGACGACGATGCGGCGGGGGGACGGGCCGGCCGCGGAGGCGGCGCGGGCGCCCGCGCCCATGGCGAAGACGATCAGCCCGCATGCGGAAGCTGCGCGCAGGCGCCTTGCGGGCGGTCGGGTGGGGATGGAGGTGCTCATCGCGCTTGGTAATGATGATGTGCCCGGGCGCCGGGCGAGTAAGCACGTTCGCAGGCGTCGCGGGGAACTCGATGGGCGAGCGATTCTTTCCACGCGACGACTACTTCATGCGGCTCGCGCTGCGCGAGGCGGAGCTTGCCTCAGAACACGAGGACGTGCCGATCGGAGCGGTCATCGTCCGCGATGGCGAGGTGCTCTCGAGCGGTCACAACGAGCGTGAGCTGCGCGGCGATCCGACGGCCCATGCCGAGGTGCTGGCCCTGCGTGAGGCCGCGCGGCTGGACGGTAGCTGGCGGGTGCTCGACGCGGTCCTCTACGTCACCCTCGAGCCTTGCGCGATGTGCGCCGGCGCGGTCGTGCTGGCCCGCCTGCCCCGGGTCGTCTACGGCGCCGCGGACCCCAAGGCGGGCGCTTGTGGCAGCGTGCTGGACGTGACCGGGGAGCCCCGTCTGAACCACCGTCCCGAGGTCTCCGGCGGCCTGCTCGCGGAGGAGTCCGGAGCCCTGCTGAGTGCCTTCTTCGCGGCGCGGCGATGAGCTCGATGCGCTCGCAAGTGGCCCATGACGATCCCCTCGGGCGATCTCCGGCGGCTGCTCACGGGCGCCGACCCCCGGTCTCGCTGCGGCGCGCCCTGCCAGGGGCCGCGACGCTGTCTGTTCTGGCCCTTGCGCTGAGCGCCTGCGGCTCCCCTTCCCACGCCGCGCGGCACGCGACCGCGAGCTCCTCCTCCTCCTCCTCTTCCTCATCCCAGCCGGCGGCGGCGACGGGAAAAAAAGCGCATGCTGGGCGCGACCCCGGCCTGGGCAGCGGCGCAAAGGGGGCGACGGCGAAGCGATCGCTGGTGAAGCCACCGAGCCGCAAGACGGCCGCGAAGATCGACAGGACGGAGGTTGGCGGGAAGATCGGCAAGGCAGACGCGTTGCCGGCAGCCAGCTCGAAGGGCTACGGCAGCGTCGCGGCCGGGGCGCGCTCGGATGCCCAGATCAAGGCGGAGATCGCCAAGGCACGCAAGGCGGGGATCATCGTCCCGAAGGGAGACTCGGTTGAATCGTTCGAAAAAGGCGCCACCTACCTCGGTGGCGGAGGGGGCTTCAACTGGGCCTTCCCGATCCAGCCCCTGGCGGTCGCGTTGGGTCCGTCGACGTGGAGTGAAGACCAGGGCGTCGACATGGCGACCCGTGGCGGCGCCTGCGGCAACGCCGCCGTCGAGGTGGCGCTCACGTCCGGGACTGTCGTGCGGGAGGGCATCCCGGGGTTCGGCCCCTACGCCCCGGTCGTCCGTATCGACGCCGGCCCCTATGCGGGCTGGTACGTCTACTACGGACACGCGGCCCCCGCCCTGGTGCCGGTCGGCGCCCACGTCGAAGCTGGGCAGCCGATCGCCGAGGTCGGCTGTGGAGTCGTCGGCATCTCCTCCGGGCCGCATCTGGAGATCGGGATCACGCCGCCGGGCGGATCCACCTGCTGCGCCTCCTTCGGGCAGACATCCGCGGTCGTCTACGCGCTGATGCGCCAGCTCTATGCCGGCTCCTCCTGAGCGGCGACGCACCGGCGGCGCACTCCGCCGGGACATCCGTTAGGCTGCCGCCTGCCTAATCCCGGGCTGTGCTCGGGAGCGGGGGACCCAAGTTGTTGGGGCGAGTCTCGCGGTGAATCCGCGGGAGGCGAATTGTCGCTAGCCCGTCAGCTAACCCCGCCGGCCGACGAACTGAAAGGCAGATGCGGCGATCCGTGCGCCCCCCGGCGCGAACCGTCATTTTGTTGCTGGTCATTCCGGTCGTGATGCTCGCGACGGCGCTTGTCGGTGCGGCGGCCGCCTCCGCGGCCGAAGCCGGCGGCACGGCGGCTCCCGGGTCGGGGCCGTCGTCCAACCCCAGCTCGAACCCCTCCGGTGCGGGCGCCGCGACGCCGGTCACCGGGGCGCCGGCAGCCGTGTTCGCGACGAGCCCGTACCCGATCGGCGCCAAAGGGTGGGTGTTCCCCCTCTATCCCCTCTCCCACGTCGCGCCGCGCAGCTGGTGGTCGCTCGACCAGGGCGTAGACCTCGGCGGCACGGCGAACCAATGCGGCTCGCACCTCGTCGAGCTGGCTGTCGCCTCGGGCACGATCGTGCGCGAGGGCCTCGAAGGCTTCGGCTCCTGGGCGCCCGTGCTGCACATCGAAAGCGGCCCGGACGAAGGGCGCTACGTCTACTACGGCCACGCGGGCCCGGACCTCGTCCCGGTCGGCACGAAGGTGAGCGCCGGGCAGCCGATCGCCGACGTGGGCTGCGGCCACGTCGGCATCTCCTCGGCGCCCCACCTCGAGATCGGAATCCTCCCGAAGGGGGCCAAGGGCCCGGTGTACATGCCGAACGTCGGCGAAACCTCGCACGAGTCCCTGTCGAACCTGGTCTCTGCCTACAAGGCTGCCACGGCGGCGATGGCGGCTCAGCGCGCGGCCAGGAAGGCCGCCGCCAGGAGCACCGCGGCCTTCCGCGGCTAAGCCACGGCGGACTCTGCGCCGATCATCTAGCCTTGGGCCGTCTCCCCCCGGAGGGGTGGCAGAGCGGTTGAATGCGGCGGTCTCGAAAACCGTTGTGCGTCTTATTGGCGTACCGGGAGTTCGAATCTCCCCCCCTCCGTTGTAGAGCCGGATTCGCGGTTTCCGAATGTTTTGCAGCGTCTTTGCGCCCGACGTGCAACCTAATCGCGTGCTCGTTCCGTCCGGCGGCGAAATTGCATGCCTAATAGGCCTCCTGAATGATCAGCTGGCCGCTCACCGCGACTCGGCGCAGGCTCCGGGTCTTTCGCCCGTGCCCGCTCATAGCCGGCTGCTCGGGAACTTACCGCCTGCTAGGTCCAATCCCGTACCGCATACCCGGTACACGCACCTACGCCTCGCGGGGGGCTTCCAGGGCGGGGCGGTCTGCGAGCGGCGAGGCTCGCCGCAGCCACTCGGCGAACAGCGGGTCCACGATGTACCAGCCGCGATCTCGCTGGTCGACCAGCCCGCGCCCCTGCAACCGCCCGAGCGCCGTGGGCACCCGCGAGTGGCTCGAGAACCCGTACAGCGTGACGAGGCCACGGCTCGTGACGTTCTCGCCGCCGCGGTCAGCGAGTAGCTGGAGGGCGCGGACCTCGTTCGCCTCTGCCTCGTCGCCGCTCATCAGGACGTTGAGGACTGATGCGAACTCCGAGCGCTCGATCGTCTGCACGAGCCGGTCGTAGGCGTCGGTCACAGTGCCGAGCGTCACCGGGTCGCCCGAAGCTGTGCTTGTCCAGCACTCCCAGGCGAGCTGCTGCGTGCTGCGGGGGTGGCCCCGAGCGGCGCTGAGCAGGTAGTTGAGCGCCTCATCATCGGCCGGCTTGCCCGTCTCCTGGAACTGGAAGTCGAGGTACTCCATGAAGTCGGCGCGCTCGATCGCCGGCAATTGCATCTGCGCTGCCTCGCCAAAGATCGGCTGGCCGGAATCCTCGAGCATCATCTTCAGTGCGTTGCGAATCGATCCGGTGAACAGCAGCGACACATGATTCGCGCCCGAGCTCATGAGCGCCGAGCGGATGATCGCGAGCGGATCGCCTGGGCAGTGCCGCAGGCGCTGGAACTCGTCGAAGACGACGACGAGGTGATCCGCGAGAGAGCGGAGTGCCACGAGCTGCGCGTGCAAGGTCTCTGCGTCCTGGGCCGGGCTCGCCGTTGCGCTTTTGACAGACCCCTTGACCACCCTGATGTCGAAGCCGATCTCCTTCTCCAGCGCCCCGATCTGCCGCAGGGCTGCCCGCCGCAAGTTCTTGGCCGGGTGCCCCGTCATCGCATCATGGACGCATCCGATGAACCCCGGGATGCTCACCACGCGCTGCAGGTTGACCGTGACCACATCGAATCGTGGCGCCCCCGCGCCATCGTCCTTTTCCAGCTCCACCGACAGCTGGTTCGTGAACGTCGTCTTTCCCGTGTCACGCGGCCCGAACAGAGCCACATTCGTCTGCCCCTTCAACGTCAGCGCCACGTGATTCGCGAACGGCTCCATCCCGACGATCTTCGACGGGTCGTCGAGCGGGCGGTCCCAGATGAACGGGTTGAGCACGGTCGGCCCGATCGCGCGGGGAGATGCCTGCCACCGCCATGGTTATCGCTATGCCTTGGAGCGCGGCACGAGCGTCAGCAGCGCGGGGATGATCAGCAGCGTGGGGGCGAGGGCGACGGCGATCGTGGTGATGATTGAGCCGCCACCGGCCGAGGCCGGGAGTTTGGTGGCGGAGATGGCGACCCCGGCCAGGCCCATGAGTGCGCCGATGCCCACGAACAGGCGCATCGAGTACGGCCGGGGCTTGGCGTGAAAGGCCATGTAGAAGCCGAAGCCGCAGCCGAGGACGGGCAGGATCGTGGCCGGGAGGAGCGCTGCCGGCTGAAGGGGCGTCAGCGCTGCCGGGACGTCTGCGAGCTCGCGTCCGAGCGCTCGCAGTGCGAACCCGAGCGCCACCGATATGACGACGCCGCTCGCCAGCGCCGCCCACAAGGGAATTCGGGGCCGGCCGATCTGCCGATGCTCGTCGTGTGCGGGCGCGGTGGTTGGGTGTAGGTGTGTTGCGGTGGTTGTCATGGTGATCCCTTCTCCGGTGTTCGTGGTGGTTGGTCGGGCGATCTCGGCTGCCGCGTTGTTGACCACGCGATGTCGAGCATCAACATCGCCTTCGGGCAGGCGACCGCAAGCGTTCCGCGCCGGCGACCAGGTGTCAGCGTCGAGGTTGGCCTTGTGCGCCCTGCGGGCCTGCGAGGGTTAGGCAGCGACGGGCTCGGGCGCGTCGACGTATCGGGCGTACCTGCCGGTGAGTCGCCCGACGAGACGCATGAGCGGGAACACGAACCGCTCGACCAGTGGTGGGATCGGCCGGCCACCGAACTCGCTGTGGTAGCGACCGACTAGAAACGCCATGTCGAGCGGGTTCGGTGCCTTCCCTGTGCGCTCCATCGAGTCGAACGTTTGTGTCAGGTAGTACTCGAAGTTGTGCGGCGGGCTTACCCAGCCATGGATCCGTGCGGACTCTGCTGCGGCGTTCCAGAATCGATGCGCCTCGCCTGGTCGAAACTGGACGGTCTCGCCGGGTCCCACGAACTGCTCGCGGCCGTTCCCGATCGCATATCCGATCCGCCCCTCGTCGACGGTGACCGACTCGGTCTGCAGGTTGTGAACGTGCATTGGGGGACCTGAGCCCGGGGCCACTTCGCTGCTGACGTCCAAGTACTCGCGCCCATCTGGGTCCGTTCGGCAGCCAATGAATGTCAACCGCTCACCGGCGCCGTTGTCGATTGTTCGTGGATAGCTGTTCGGCATCTCTAGGTCTCCTCGCACGTCCGATTGACATGTGTCAAGCAGACAGCGTAGCGCTACACTTGACATGTGTCAAGCACGCGCGAGAGGATCCTCGCAGAGGCCCGAGGCCTCGTTGAGGCGAGTGACGGGGAGCCGCTGAACATGTCGGCGATCGCCGCTCGAGTAGGGATCTCACGCCAAGCGCTGTACCTTCACTTCCCGGACCGTGGCGCGCTGCTACTCGCGCTCGTCGAGTACACCGATGACCGCGAGTCGCTTGCTGCAGGTCTGGCGAGAGTGAACGGCGCGCCAACGGGCGCGGAGGCGCTGCGGGCGTTCCTCGAGATGCAAGCCTCACGCAACCCAAAGATCGCCCCATTGGCCCGCGCGCTTTACGCCACTCGGCACCGCGACCCGGCGAACGCCGCCGCCTGGCGCGACCGAACAGCCGAGCGCCTGCGCGGAACGACCGCACTGGCCGAGCGCCTGCGTGACGAGCGTAGCCTGCACCCCAGCTGGTCGATCCCCGAGGCGGCCGTCCTGCTGCGAGAGCTCACGTCCTTCCGGCAATGGGACGACCTGGTCAACGATGCTGGCGTCAAGCCGAACCGCTACGTCGAACTGATGCTGCACACGGCGCTACTAGCGCTGCAAGCGCCGGCGCCGGGCAAGAAACGCCAGGCATCCGATCGGTAGCGCCGCAATCCCCAGCGAACGGGGCAGTCCCGCCCTCCGGCTGCTAGGCCCCGGCGGCCGAGCAGCTCGCTCAGACATCCAGTGCCGTACTGCGCTCCCGTGCGAACGGAGGCGGCTCGCGGCGATTGGCGAGGTGCTCGTCGCGGACGATGTGCGAGCCCGGAGGAGGTGCTGGGCAGCGTTTCGACTGGGAGCGGAATCTCTGTCGCCAGCGGACGCGCCGAAGGTCTCGGTTGAGGATTCGTAGGTAGGCATGACGGTTGCAGAGCAGGGTGTGGGGTCCGGTGGCGGAGAATTGACGGTGAGAGCGTCGCTCGCCGCCGCCGTCGATTGCCCGCCACCTCTCTTCGCGCCCCGGTAGCGGGAGTCGCCCTGCGAGGACCTCGCCCAGCCAAGCGGCTTGGCGCTCGACGATCGCGAGTAGTCCCGGGCCGGGCTCGAGGATGCCGATGAACGCCAGCCCGTCGGTGTGTGGGGAGAGGATGCGACGGTAGAGCGGAAACTCCCAGTCGTCGCCGCGGCCGAGTGGTTTGGGCAGGAACGGGAAGTTGATGTGATATCCGGTCGCGAAGATGATGGCCTCGGCGCGTGCCTTGGTGCCGTCGTTGAACACGACGTACTCGCCGTCGAGCCGGTCGAGTGCGGGACGGCACTCGAACGCGCGCTCGAGGAGTGCCTGTTGGGTTGAGGGGGCGACCCCGACGGGCCACCGATCCTCGAACATCGCGTGGCGCGCCCGGGGCAGCTCGCCCGGGTCGGGGGTCGCCCGAGCGGCCCATGTCACCGCCCGCGCGAGCGAACGGACGACCGGTAGCGGCAGTAGCAGCGCGGCAGGCGAGTCGAGCTCGTCGAACGGCCGCCCGAACACGTGCCGCGGAATCAGGTGGTGACCTTGGCGGCAGGACAGGGTCGTGTGCCGCGCGCTGCGGGCGACCTCGGCGGCGATATCAAGTGCTGATTGCCCGGCGCCCACGAGGATCACTCGCTGGTTCATAAAGCGGTCCGGGGTCCGGTAGTCGCGGGCGTGAAGGATCTCCCCGTCGAATGCTCCGGGCAGGCCCGGGACGGCCGGGTCCCAGTAGTGGCCGCTCGCCACGACGAGCGTGTCGAAAACGCGCGGTTCGCGCCCGCCGACCGTCACCTCCCAGCCCTCCTCGACTGGGCGCGCCCGCTCGACCGAGGCACCGAATGCGATCCGAGGGAGCAGGTCGTTGATTTCCGCGTAGTGCTCCAGGTATGCCAGCAATTCGGAGTGGTGAGGGAACTCGGTCATTGATCCGGCAAGTGGGAGGCTCGGGTATTGCATGCGCCGCCAGGACGTATTCGCCGACAGCGATCGGTACGCGGCTGACACGCCGTTGTCGTTCTCGTAGCGCCACATGCCGCCGATTGCGGACCCCGCCTCGAAGCACGACACGTCGTGCCCCGCTCGCGTGAGCTCGCGGATCGCGGCAAGCCCAGACAGTCCCGCGCCGATCACGCAAACGCGCTTGTGTGCCTCGGTCATTGCGGCACCCTCGGATGACCGAGCTCGGGGTCTAGGCCACCGAGCCGTCGCTCGGCCGCGGCCCAGACCTGCGCTGCGTCGAAACGCTCGACCCACCACGTCGTCGCCGTCACCTCGCCAGCGCCGCGGAAGCGGCGCATGATCTCGACGTGAGATGGCCAGTCGACGAACCGTCTCAGGTCGTCGCGGCCGCGCCATACCGACACCGAGCCAGAGCGGCGGCGGAGTGGCTTGACCCAGAGCCAGAAGCCGAGCGACCCAGGCATCGATGCGCACAACCGGCGCATCCGCGGCGCCTGCGCCCAGGCACGGAGCCGGCTGCGCGCGGTCGGAATGAGGAAGTCTGTGACGCTCACCAGCACCGGCCCGGCGTCGCCGTCCTGCGGCCCGTCGGTCCAGACCGCGAACGTCAGATCGTCACAGCCGGACCCACGGCTGGCCACGAACCTGGGGCTGCGCCGATCGGTTGCCATCAGATCCCGGGACCATACATACCAGTAGGTATGTTGTCAAGGAGCTATGGTTTCACGATGGCCAGTACTCCCAAGCCGCGCGCTGTGAAGCGTGGTGACGGTCGCCGCGCCGAGGCGCGTGGTACCGCGCGCGAGAAGTTGCTGGACTCAGCCGCCAAGGTGTTCGCGGAGCGCGGCTACCGAGGAACGTCGGTCGACCTCGTCGCCGAGGATGCCGGCGTGACCAAGGGCGCTCTCTACTGGCATTTCAAGAACAAGGAGGAGCTGTTCTTTGCGCTGATCGAAGAGCGTGTCGATCGTCGCGCGCGCGAGCTGATGCAGATCACCGAGACCGCACCGAAGGAGCACGAGACCGCCCCAACCGTCAGTCGAGGTACGGCCAATCTCGTGGACGCCGAGCCCGAGCTCATCCTCCTGACCCACGAGTACTGGTCGCTCGCCGTGCGTGAGCCCCAGTTGTTGGAGCGCTACGTCGAGCGCCAACGCTCGCTCACACAAGCACTCGCACGCGCGCTGGAGGCACGCCACGAGACCACCGGCGTGCCGCTCACCTTCCCCGCTATGAAGCTCGCGACAGCGATCATCGCCCTCGCCAACGGCCTGGCGATGGACCGCATCGCCGACCCTGAAGCGACCCCGGAAGAGCTCTTGGGCGAGACGCTCGCCGTGATCTACGACGGTCTTGTCCACCGTGCCGAGGCGAGCGGTCGCCCAGTCGACGCCCCGCCCCGAAAGGGACGGTGACTCGCCTCACTGATGCACCACCCCGAGGATCTCAGCCGATCCGCGCGTGCCCGAACGCTTCCATCACTCATTCCCCCTCGTATTCGTCGTGGCGGTGCAGCCAGTGCATCGGCTGATCGCCCTCGTCCCGGCCGCGTGGAACGCGGTCGAGGATCGCGTAGTAGGCCATCAGGAACTCGGTGCCGCGAGCGTAGCTTGAGTAGCAGTGGTAGGCGGTGTCGCCGTCGCGCACGAAGGTGCTGACGCCGTGTCCCTGCGAGAAATAGCCGTCGAGGTCGGTGCCGCTCGCGCTCGCGTTCCGGGCTGCGATCAGCGGCAGGTTCTCACGGACCGCCGGCTGGTCGTTGAGCAGCCTGAGCAGCCCGAGCTCGTTGGCCTCGAGCAGGGGCGCGGCTGGGTCGTGTGCCATCGCCTCCCCGGCTGATACGCCGTAATCGAAGTTGAAGTCGCTTTCGTGGCTGGACGCCCAGTTGAAGCTCCAGCCCATGCGCTCGCGGTACGCGAGCAGCTTTTCGAGCGGCGCGCGCGAGACGCAGATCATCGTCACGTCGCACGCGTTGAGGTGGGCGAGTACGCCGTTGAAGCTGTCGGCGGTCGACGAGCAGGTGGGACAGCCGGCCGCCCAGTCGGGGCCGAACATGAAGTGGTAGACCACCAGCTGCGAGCGGCCGTCAAACAGCTCCGCCAGCGTCCTGGGCCCGTGCTCGGTCTGGAGCGTGTAGCGCTTCTCCACTGGGACCCGGGGAAGCTCCCGACGCTGTCGGGCGATCTCATCGCCGATCCGCGTGAGCTCCTTCTCGCGCTCGAGCAGAGCCGCGCTCGCCGCGATCCACTCCTCACGTGTTCCGATCCGGCTGGTCACTGTGCTTTCGGTACGTGGGGGCATGGTCGTGTCTCCTTGCTGTCGGGTTGGTTGAGCCGATCAGTTCGCGCCGGTGAGCGCGGGCTGCGCGTCCCGGATCGCTGCCTTGGCCACGGCGTCCGAGAGCTCGTCGCGGCGGACGAGGGCGAAGATCGCCGGGAACGGGGACTTTCCAACGAGCGTGGCGTCCATCAGTCTGTCCTCCGAGTTGTGGGTTTCGATGGAGGAGACACCGGCGGCTCCGAAAACGGAACGATCCGTTTCGCGTGCCGTTGGTGTCTTCAGGAGTGATGGGAGTGATGGGAGTGATGGGAGTGACAGCGAGTGATGGGCTGCAGTCGTGGAGCGAGGGGGCGCTCAGACGCGCGAGGGCGGGCGACGAGAACGCGTTCCGTGAGCTAGTCGACCCCTTCCGAGGGGAGCTGCATCTGCACTGCTACCGAATCCTCGGGTCGCTCGACGACGCCGAGGAAAGTGTGCAGGAGACGCTGCTGGCGGCGTGGCGCGGGCTGGCAGGCTTCGAGGAGCGTGCCTCGCTCCGCGCCTGGCTGTACCGGATCGCCACCAATCGCTGCCTGAACGCACTCCGGGACCGCAAGCGCCGCCCACGGGAGGTACCGTCGATGGCCGAGCCGCCGAAGCCAACCCGTATGGCCGAGCCGATGTGGCTCGACCCCTACCCTGATGTGCTGCTCGAGGGGATCGGCGATACCGCGCCTGGGCCGGAGTCTCGCTACGAGACGCGAGAGTCAGTGGGGCTCGCATTCACGGCCGCGCTGCAACACCTGCCGCCCCGCCAGCGCGCAGCGCTTGTGCTGCGCGAGGTCCTCGGCTATCGCACCTCCGAAGTCGCCGAGATGCTCGGGACTACCGAAGCTTCGGTCAAGGGCGCGCTGCAACGCGCCCGCGCGACGCTCGACGAGCGCGCACCAGCGGACGGTCGCGAGCGCGCACCGCTGCCGGGATCGACGAGCGAGCGCGAGCTCGTCGGGTGGTTCGCCACCGCTGTCGAGCAGGGCGACACCAAGGGGCTCATCTCTCTGCTCACCGACGGCGCTTGGCTGACAATGCCGCCGCGACCCTACGAGTACCAGGGGCCGGAGGCGGTCGCCGGGTTCATCCACCAGCGCGGCGAACTCCACGGCAAACTCCGACTCGTGCCCACCCGGGCCAACGGCCAGCCCGCCTTCGGCTGCTACCTGCCAGACCCTCAGGCGGCGGTCTCGCGCGCCTACGGTCTGATGGTGCTCACGCTCGCCGTGGACAAGGTGTCGGCGATCACCTGGTTCGGCGAGCGCAGCTTGCTCGCGCATTTTGGACTGCCGAGGACGCTCCCGGAGTAGCGTCGTCGAAAACGTATGGTCCGCGCGAGGCCGAGCGACTGTCTTTGGTGGCCTGCGGCTCGGATGTTGCGACGGAGAGCCGGCCCGTAAGCGCAACGTGAAAAGCGGAACCGAGATTTCAAGGCCTCGGGCCAATAGCTTGAAAATGCGAGCCTCCTTCCGCTGAAACGCCGGCTCATACGGCGCAGGTTGAGACTTCTTTAGGAGGGCGGGCTCCGGCGCGTGTCGGGCTTGGGGCACGGGAGCGAGGTGCCTGTGCCTACCCCGCGACCTGATGGCGGCCGCGAACGCCAGCCCGGGCCGGGGAGCGACGGCGGCCGCGTTCGGCGGTCGGAGAGCTCGCGAGCGATCAGGGCCAGCATGGCGATCAACATCGCCGGCGCGAGGGTGAGGCTAACCAATTCACCGAGCGCGATTCCCGAGACGACGATCGCACCGACCATGTCGCCGGCTAGAGCCACTGCTGCCGGGAGCAGGGCGATCCCTGAGAGCAACGCCACCGCGCCGACGATCTCGAGCGATCCGATCGCGTATGAGAACGCGCTCGGGCGGGGCAACCCGTAGAGGGCGAACGAGCGCGCGTTGCGCCCGTGGTTCACGAACTCGTCAGCCCCGAAGACCAAAAACACGCCGGCCGGCACAAGGCGCGTGCAGAAGGTCAGAACAAACCTCATGGCCGCTTTGACCCTCGTGCTCGGCGATTCGGTTCCGCCGCGCAACCGGGACCGCGATCGGCGTGAACCGGTTCAGCTCAAGCGGCGGTCGAAGCCGCATGACCCTGACACCGAAGGAGATCCGATGAGCCCGCACACGTTTGATGTGATCGTGATCGGAGCCGGACCGGCGGGGGAGGTCCTCGCTGGGCGGCTCGCGGACAACGGATACGAGGTGGCGATCGTCGAGGCTGAGTTGGTCGGCGGCGAGTGCTCGTATTACGCCTGCATGCCGTCGAAGGCGTTGCTTCGCCCCGCTCAGGCGCTGGCCGAGGCTCGCAGAGTTCCCGGCGCCGCCGAGGCGCTCACGGGCTCACTCGATGTCGTCGCGGCGCTCGACCGCCGCGATGCGATCGTCGGTCACCTCGACGACGCAGGCCAGCTGCCGTGGCTCGAGAGTCACGGTATTGAGCTGGTTCGCGGCCGTGGGCGGCTCGAGGGCGAACGGAGGGTCCGAGTTGGGGCCGACCTGTACGAAGCGCGCCGAGCCGTGGTGATCGCTGTGGGGAGTGCAGCCGCGTTCCCTCCCATTCCGGGGCTGTCAGGCGCGGCTCCGTGGACGAACCGCGAGATCACGACCACTAAGCAGGCCCCCGAGCTGCTGATCGTGCTCGGCGGCGGCGTGGTGGGCGTCGAGATGGCCGACGCGTTCACTTCGCTCGGCTCGCGCGTCGTCGTGATCGAGGCCGAGCAGCGCCTGCTCTCGCGCGAGGAGCCGTTCGCGGCGGAGGAGTTGCGCGTGGCACTGAGCCAGCGCGGCGTTGACATACGGCTCGGGGTCCGCGCTGAGCGACTGGAGCGCAAAGACGGCGTGGTCCATGTGCTGCTGAGCAATGGGGCGAAAGTCGAGGGTGACGAGATTCTCGTCGCGGTCGGCCGCCAGCCACTGACTCGCGAGCTCGGCCTCGAGACTGTTGGGCTCGAGCCGGGGAAGTTCATCACGGTCGACGATCATCTTCGTGTGCCGGGCCTTCCATGGTTGTACGCCATCGGCGACGTCAACGGGCGCTCACTCCTCACGCACGTCGCCAAGCACCACGCACACCTGGTCGCTGAGATCATCGATGGCATCGATCTCGTCGCGAGCGACGATGACGCCGGAGCGCCCCGGGTGATCTTCACGGAGCCGCAGATCGCCGCGGTGGGGCTGACCCTGGAGCGCGCGCTCGAACGAGGCCTGACCGCCCGCGCGTATGACGTCCCGAGCTCGGGCACGGCCGGCGCGAGCTTTCACGGCCGCAACACGCCCGGGACCTCGAGGATCGTGGTCGACGAGATGCGCCGGGTGATCGTTGGCGCGACATTCACCGGCTCAGACGTCGCGGAGTGGCTGCACGCAGCGACGATCGCGATCGTTGGACGAGTCCCGATAGAGCGCCTCTGGAACGCCGTTCCCGCGTTTCCGACGCGCAGCGAGATCTGGCTGAAGCTTCTCGAGCGGCGCGAAGCCGAGCTTGCGGCCGAGAGCCGGGCGAGAGCCGCGCTCGCGGCCTGACTTCGCCCACAACAGCTGATGAGCGAGGCGCGGGCCTTCGAAAAGTAAGGCGGTGCGGCTCCGTGCTCGCCCTGCGCTGTGGAGGGCTACTGCTCTTTCTCAAGCTCCAGATAGGGCTCGAGGAGCGCGCGCAGCTGCATGCGCCCGCGATGGAGACGACTCTTGAACGCCGCCTGTCGGAGGCCCGCGGCCGCAGCCGCTTCGACCGTGGAGAGGCCCTCGATGTCGCGTAGCACGACCGCCGCGCGCCAGTCGGGGGGAAGCTTGCCCAGCGCCCGTCCCAGGATCGCCTCGAACTCGTGATCGAGCGCGCGGGCCTCGGGACCCAGGTGCGTTGCCTCCGGGATCGAGGAAACCGGGTCCTCGCCTTCCATAGGAGGCTCGACGTGCGCGGGTTGCCGCCGCGATAGCCGTCTCTGCGCCTCGTTGAAGGCAATGCGGTAGAGCCACGTGGACAGCTGCGCGCGCTCCTCGAACCGACCAAGACCACGCCACGCCCGCAGGAAAACCTCCTGCGTGACGTCGTCGGCCTCGCCGGCGTCCAGTCCGAACCGCCGCAGCGCCCCGTACACACGGTCGGCATGCGCCAATACCAGCCGGCCGAACGCATCCTCATCGCCCGCGCGGGCGCGTTCGATCAGCTCATGTTCCGGTACCGGCGCGTCAGGAGGCAGAGCGTTCAAACCATCTATCGCATGCGGGCGAACGCGTGCCCGAGGTGCACGCCGCAGGCCGCACACGTCACCTCGATCCGATGCACGCCGTAGCTGAGCTCATCGTGCAGCTCGACGTTCCCGCGATCGGCGGCCTCGGTGAAGCTCAGCCATCCGAGGGCTCGTGCAGTCGTTGGCGAACGGCCCGCGCGATCTCCTGCCCTCCGTGCCCGCTCGTCGGCAGACGGTGCAGCCGCACCAGCATCTGGCGCAAGCTGTCTAGAACGCCGCGGCACTCGGCGCACTCCCCGGTGTGCCGCTCGAGTCGTGCTCGCCCCCGCGAAGCAAGGTCGCCATCGAGGTACGCCGACATGCGGCGCGGAGCCCAACTGTGATCTCGCCTGAAGCGCGCGCCGTGGAGGATGCCGTTCATTTCGGCTCTGACCCGTCCACGCTCGAAAGAGGTTCGCACACTCCCAGCTGCGTCTGAACCGTTCCAGGCCGAAGCTCGGTCACATCACCAACAAGGTCGAGCGCGAACGAACGGAGCTCGTGATGCACAAACAACTGAGCTGCCTGTGCTTCTGCCCGGCCTGCGAACAGCCGGTGCAGAAGGGCCTCGACTGCTTCGCGTACTGCGGGCGCCCACGGCCAGCGCTTGAGAGGCACCTCGCGATCAATCTCGACGAGCCGGTCGGGTCGTCGTGATCGGCGCCCGACGTGCACGGGCCATGCGGCCGGCCGGGAGCGCCAGCCGCTCGGGACTGCCGGACCTAGGCGCCGCGCCCGAGCTGTTCGGCGTCCACCCGTGGCTGAACACGGGCGGCGGCGAGCCGATCACCGTCGCCGGCCTGCACGGACGAGTTGTCCTGCTCGAGTTCTGGGCGTTCGCGTGCGGCAACTGCCAGCGCACGATTCCGTTCCTCCGGAAGATGCACAGCCGATACCGGCCCGGCCTTGCGGTGATGGGGATTCATACGCCGGAGTTTCCGTTCGAGCGACCTGCGCGGAACGTCGAGCGCGCGGCGCGAGCGCGAGGTCTCTCGTTCCCGATCGGGCTGGACAACCACTACGCCGCCTGGGACGCGTACGGCAACCGGTACTGGCCGTCGCAATACCTGATCGACGGCGCGGGTCATGTTCGCTACGCGCACGTCGGCGAGGGCGCCTACGGACGTACAGAGAGGGCGATCCGGGCGCTGCTGGGCGAAGCTGATCACGGACCCCAGCCGGCTGAACCCGGCGTCAGATGACAGGCGCGCTGATTGCCGGAGGCGCATCGATCGCGGTCGGCGACCTTTGGCTGATCGCGATCAGCTGGAGGCACCGGGCCGTGCTCGCCGGCATGCTGGGCGCGGCCGGTATCCCTTTCGTGGTGTTCGCGATCGCGTCCGGACCAACCGCCTACCGGCCTGAAGGCACGCTGGCGATCGCGTTCGCGCTGCTCATCGTCGGCGTTGGCCTATACGGCCTTGGCCACGTTCTCGAGCGACTGCTCGAGAAAGGACCCGACGAGGAGGGTTGAGATCCATGCGCAAGAGGGAGAAGCCGGCAAAGACCATCAACAGATGCACGCTCTCGGCCGCGGCGATCGCCGCCGGGCTCGCCCTTTCGGCTTGCGGTGGCTCAGGCGCCAGGTCGCCGTCGCCCGCTCCGCCTCACCCTGCGCGAAGCACGGCTTTCCCCGACACCGGCCTGAGCACCGCCCCGCGACCCGCAGGTCCCGTGATCACGGTACGGGCCAGCCAATACGGACCGATCCTCGCCGACCGACGCGACCACACCATCTACCTGTTCACGCGCGACCGCTCATCGGCGAGTACCTGCTACGGAGGGTGCGCGGCCGCGTGGCCACCGGTGCTCACACACGCAGCCCCGGGCCGCGCCGGAAGACTCCCCGGAGCGCTCGGCATCATCCGTCGACGCGACGGCGCCCGGCAGGTGACCTACGACGGCCACCCGCTCTATTACTACACGGGCGACGTCTCGCCCGGCCAGATCCTGTGCCAGAACGTCGACGAGTTCGGCGGCACATGGCTGGTCGTCTCGCCCAGCGGCAAACCCGTCCGGTGAGACACCGGGCGGGCGCGCGGGCGAGGAGCCCGGCCTACTTGACGGCCAGGACCTCGACGAGCTGGATCTCGGGATCCTTCGCGAGCAGCTCGGGGCCGACCTGGGCAAGAGCCCGTGGGATCTCGCCTTCGAGGTGAGCGTTACGGGCGTCCTCGCTCTCGAATGTGTCGAAGATGCCATAGGTCGAGTCCCCGAGCTTGAAGGCGTACCACGTCACGGTGCCCGGCTCGGCGGCGGCGATCGCGCGCCCGCCCTCGAGGAAGGCCGCGAGATCCGCGCCCTTCTCCGGCTTTGCCTCCAGGAGGGCGAGTACTCCAAGTGTCACAGCCATGTTGACTCCTTTTGTCGCTGGGCGAACTGTCGTGATGTCAGGTCGGCGAGGATGGGCGCGGGCGCGCGTGTCAGGGTCGTCGATCCCGGCTGGGCGCGCGTGCTGATAATCAGACGGCGACCCGGGCTCATGCGGCCCTCCGCTCGCTGAACTTGGTCCTCGGGCGCTCCTGGAGCACGCCGTCGACCTCGATGTCGAGCTTCTCGTTGTAGAAGGCGATCAGGCCGGCAACCTTCTGGCTCTCCGGCAGCGGAGCCCGGTAGGACCAGGCGAGATCCTCATGGAGCATCCCGCCCACTCGCACGCTCCAGGTATCCGCGCGGCCCTTGTACGGGCAGTGGGTGACCGTCGGCGAGCGTTCGACGAGGTCCATCCGCACGTCGGTGCGGGGGAGGTAATAGCGGGTGGGAAGCCCCGTCTCGAACAGCAGTCGCGGACTCGTCGAGTCGGCGAGGAGGAGACCGTCGAGGAGCACCTTGACCCTCCTCGAGCTCGCAAGGATGTCCACGCGCGTGTAGGGGTCCCGCGGATGGGTGTAGACCTCCTCGTCCTCCTCGAACCAGGCTTCCATCGCGTCCCACTGAAAGCGCACCGTGCCACGGAGCTCGTCGATCGGCGAGTCCTCATAGAGCGCGGCGGCGCCGAGAGCGCGCGAGCCGCCGGCGAGGACCGTCAGGGTCTTCGCATCGCCACGGCTGGGCGAGTGCAGATCCGCGCTGCCGTCGGCCACCAGCGCCGCGTGCACGTCGTCCTGTGGGAAGTAGTAGGTGGGGTAGTAGGGGACCTCCCACACGAGCAGGGGCGCGATCGAGTCGACCACGACCGCGCCACCGAGGTACGCCCGAACGCGCTTGGCCCCGCGCTCGACTCGCACGAGTCCCCGTCGCCCCGGCGATGCGGTGCCGTTCGTGCTCGGCTCGGGTGCTTCGGGACCCGGATCCCCCGAGCGCTTCCTCGTCGATCCGTCTTTCATCGCGGCCGCCTCGCTGGAGATGATCCTCATGTCATTCGCTCCCGGTTCGGATCGGACTACCTAGTCCAGTGTATGTGACGGACGATGCCGACTCGAGCCGGCCTCGACTGTCGGAGCGCGCCCAGCCTCGCGGCCGGCCGCATGTGGACCGGCCCGGGAAGAGCTGTTCGCGCTCCTCCCGGGCCGGGTGTGGCTGCGCCTAGAGCGGCGGGAACTGCGAGTTGGGGGCGGGTTCGGCGAGGTTGGCCGTGGGGGCATCCGCCGTGAAGCCGATGACCGCACAGTTGATGTCCACGCCGGCCGACCCGTACGGGGCCGGTTCCCCGGTGGCCGGATTGACGCCGGTCAACAGGTCGGGCCTGGTGGCCGCCAGGTTGAACACCTGGTTCTCGTCGATCTGGCGCTTGTCGAGGCCCTCTTTGATGGCCTTGGGGGTCCACAGTCCCAACTGCGCATCCCACAGCGGGCTGTATGCGTCCGCGTGTCGCGGGCTCGCGAGTGTCGGGAAGTCGCCGAACACGTTCAGCAGATCTCCGCCATTGCGCAGCGCGTTGATCAGGCCGCTGTTTTCGGCTGAGGCGTCTTCGCCGGCGTGACCGTCGAGGACCAGGTGCTGGAAGCCCTGGGACTGCGCGTTGTTTTCACCGGTCTGTCCGTTGATGAATCCGAACAGCCGCTCGCGTGCGGAGCCGAGGAAGTCGTCACCGCCGTTGTAGGCGGCTTCGTTCAGCGCCGGGACGTAGGTCGAGCGCTCGAGCACGGACGTGAGCGGCTGGCCCGCGTCGGTGCTCAGGTAGACGATCGGCTGGCCGGCGTCGAAGCCCTTGACGAACAGCAGGTCGGCATAGGACTGCAGGAACTGGCCGGGCGGCGACGGCGGCGCGATGTGCACCCCGAGCACCCGGTCCTCGGTGTTGGTGTGATGGACGACGTCGAACGGCCCTTCACCGGCTGCGATGATCGGCGCGTTGTAGACGACGTTGGAGCCCGCGATCTTGATGAACGGGCTGTAGCCGGGACCGGCGACGGAGCCCGGCTGGAAGTTCTTCAGCGGGAAGCCGGTCGGCCCCGGTTCCGCGATCCTCGTCGGGCTGAAGTCCGGAGCGCCCTGGAAGTGCACGACGGCCGGGCCGAAGTGGTTCTGTGCGGGCGACGGCGAGTCGAGCGTGACCGTCTGCACGGCTGCCGGGTCACCGATCGCGATGTTTGCGAGCTTCGGCGCGAAGTTCACGCCGAGATCGTGCGCCAGGCCTTGGTCGGAGGCGTCGAGCAGCACGAACCACACCTTCTCCGTCTTGCTCGGTTCGCCGGGGACGGGGGCGGTTCCCGGATATATGGGCAGCCGCACGGTCTCGTGGTTGAGGTCGACCTGGATCGCGCTTTCCTCGGTCAGGTGGTTGCGAGGCAGGATGCCATCGAGCTGCCCCAGGCCCTGGGCCGCGCCGGGCGCCTTGTCGTTGCCGGCCCGCCTGGCGTGACGGTGAGCCCCTCGGTGCTTGGTCGAGTGTTGCCCTCGCTTGTGGTGGCCCTGGGCGGCCGATGCCGGCGTTCCGCTCAGGAGCAGCAGTAGCGCTGCGAAGAGTGCAGCAAGAAGGACGGCTGAGAGGTAGCCGCCGGTCCGTCGGAGTGTGAGCAATACCATCGGATGGGTCTCCTTCCAGGGGATTTTCCGGGGCGGGGCGCCTCGGCTGGACTGCCGACTGCACGAGCGGCGATCGCGCCTGCCGCTTTCATCAGCCGCGTGCCCTTGCAATCACACCTTGGACCGGCCAGCGAGGCCGAGCGGCACGAGCTGCGCGAGGCGCTGCGGG
>DASWFM010000259.1:0-2041 GCA_036394235.1 Solirubrobacteraceae bacterium
GGACGCGAAAGCTCGGGAGGTCGGGAACGATCCGGCGGCCGCGAACGCTCGGGCGGGCGCGAGAGCTCCTCGAAACGAGGCGGCGATGACCGCGACGCCGAGGGCCGCCTCGCCGACGGCGTCGTGGAGGTGCTCGGCAACGGCTCCGCCTTCTTGCGAGTGGACCCGCCGCAGCCCTCCGACGAGGACATCTACATCTCCGCGGCCCAGGTGCGTCGCTGCGAGCTGGTCTCGGGCGACCGCGTCGCCGGTCCGGTGCGCACGCCAAGGCGCTCCGAGCGCTACCCCTCGCTGGTCCGAATCGACACGATCAACGGCGCCTCCGCCGACGAGGTCGCCGACGGCGCACGCTACGAGGACCTGCCCGTGGCATGGCCTTCGGAGCGCCTCGAGCTGGGCTCCGATGACAAGACGCTCGAGGCGATCGAGTGGCTGACTCCCCTCGGCAAGGGCTCACGGGCGACGATCGTGGGCCCGCGGGGCGCCGGCAAGTCAGCGACTCTGCGTCGCCTTCATGCGGCGCTCAAGAATCGGGAGGGCCTCGAGGTCTCAGTGGTCTTGATAGGCGTGCGTCCCGAGGAGATCGCGGACTGGCAGGGCGACGCGTCCGAGCCGGTCGCCGGCCTCAGCTTCGCCGCCTCCGCGGACTCCCAGGCCCAAGCCCTCGAGCGGGCCCTCGACGCGGGCCGCCGCGTGGCGGCGCGCGGGGGTGATGCGCTGGTCTTCGTCGACGCCCTCGACGGCCTGCCTCAGCAGGCTGCCCGCCGCGCGTTGGGAGCCGCCCGCAATCTCCGCGAGGCCGGCTCTCTGACCGTCGTCGCGACCGCGTCTCAGCCGGTCGGCGGGGAGACCACCGTGATCGCGCTCGACCCCGAGCTCGTCGCCGGCGGCAGCCAGCCGATCCTCGATCTCACCGCGAGCTCCACGCTGCGCGTGGAGCTGCTGGTAGGCGAGAAGGACGCCGAGGCGATCGCCAAGGCTCGCAAGAAGGCAATCGACAGCCGCTAGCGGCGGTACGCGACCCGGCCCCAAGAGGGCTCGGGCGCGAGCTCGATCGGGTCGCCCGGCCCGGTCGCTCCGTCGGGGCTCGGCTGCACGTAGGAGAAGGCACCGGTGGCCTCGTCGAAGGCGACGCTCAGCTCCCCCTCCTTGACGCGCTGGTCGAGCCAAGCGCCGCGGAAGACGAGGCGGCGCAGCCAATGCACAAGTGAGCGCTCGGCGGGACCGACGAGCTCCGGCCAGCAGTCGTTGACGTGTTCGCCGAGAGCCGAGGCGGGGTCGAGGATCTCGCCGTTGACCGCGAGGTTGACCAGGTCTTCGAGCTCCTCCTGGCCGAGCCGGCCGCCGACGAAGCCGAGCTTCAGCGCCGCCTGCTCGCAGCGCTGGGAGAAGTCGGCCTCGTTGAAGGTGAAGCGGAGCTCCCCGTATTCCAGGACGAAGTCCTCGCCGGAGTCGTAGTTTTCGCGTCGAGCGGTTTCCATGCGCGGTAGGGAGATCGCGTGAACTGCCCCCTCGTCGGGATCATACGGCTGGTTCCTGCTCGGGCGACTGCGATGAATGTGATGTTGCACCCCCGGGGCCCGCGACGCCCGGATCGCGTGTTCGGTCGCGTCTGTACGCTGCGGCCGTGGCCCGGCTGACCCAATACGGCTTGAGGCGGGTGCTGGGCACCAGTGCCCTGTTCTCGACGGCCTACGGCAACGTCGGCTCCTCGATCTACTACGCCCTCGGCCTGGTCGCCTCCTACGCGCTCGGCCTGACCCCGGTCGTG
Organism: Solirubrobacteraceae bacterium; assembly: GCA_036394235.1. Taxonomy (GTDB): domain Bacteria; phylum Actinomycetota; class Thermoleophilia; order Solirubrobacterales; family Solirubrobacteraceae; genus Palsa-744. The sequence goes on from DASWFM010000259.1 coordinate 1,772, forward strand.
TTCGTGATCACCGGGGTGATCTTCTACCTCACCGCGGCCACCTATGCCGAGGCCACGGCGATGTTCCCCGAGGCGGGCGGCTCCTCCTCCTTCGCCCGCCACGCATTCAACGAGCTGTGGTCGTTCTTCGCGGCGTGGGCACAGATGCTCAACTACACGATCACGATCGCGATCTCGGCGTTTTTCGTGCCGCACTACATCGGGGGCCTGTTCTGGCCGGCGCTGCAGCACGGTCCCGGAGACATCCTGTTCGGCATCGGCGTGGTCACG
>DASWFM010000260.1:0-5295 GCA_036394235.1 Solirubrobacteraceae bacterium
TTGGTCAGGCTGAACAACAGGTCCGGGGCGTTCTGGAACTGCCAGAAGACGAGCAGGTAGCCGCCGGAGGAGACGTAGCCGATCTGCCTCACGATCGCGATGTAGGAGGCCAGGTACGCGACGCCGATCGCGCCGATGTACATGAACGGCAGCACGATCCAGGCAGCGAGCAGGCGCGTCGCGCACAGGAACGTGACCGAGTTGATCCCCATCACCTCGAGGGCATCGATCTCCTCGGAGATCCGCATCGCGCCGAGCTCGGCAACGATCCCGGTCCCGACCTTGGCCGACATCATGTAGCCGAAGGCGTACGGGATCGCCTCGCGCAGGTTGCACCAGGCGGCGAACACGCCGGCATAGGTCGGCGCGCCCGTCGACTCGGTGAAGTAGGCCCCCTGTATGCCGCATGTGTTGAGGCCCGTGATGAACACGAGGCTCCAGATCACGAGCGTCGAGAAGACGATCAGGATTCCAGCCTGGCGCAGCGTCTCGCCGAAGAAGCGCATCACGCGCAGGCTCCACACGTCGCCGATCACCTTGCCGGTGAACTGCGCGATCTCGCTGGCGGCCTCGAGCCATTCGCGAGGCAGAGCGAGCAGCTCGTTCACTTGATCACCAGGATGTTCGGGTGGGTGGCGAGCAGCGTCTGCGTGAACACGTAGTTGAACGCGCCGAAGGCGAGAAACGAGATCACGACGGCTTCGTTGACCGCGCGGCCGACGCCCTCGGCCCCGCCCGACGCCGACATCCCCTTGTAGCAGTGGACGATCGCGATGATCGCCCCGAACAGCGTGCACTTGAGCACCGATCCCCACAGGTCCGTGACCGAGGAGTTCGCGAACAGCGTGTTCCAGAACGGCCCGACCGAGCCGCCGCTGACGATCTCTGCAAGCACGCCGCCGAAGATGCCGAACAGCAGCGCGTAGATGTCGAACAGGCCCGTCGCGACGATCAGCGCCAGGAAGCGAGGCACGACGAGGTTCTTGACAGGGTCGACCCCGAGCACCTGCAACGCATCGAGCTCCTCACGGACCTTGCGGGCACCGAGGTCGGCGGTGATCGAGGTGCCGGCGACGCCGGCGATCACGATCGCCGTGATCAGAGGGCCGATTTCGCGGATCGAGGCGAGCACGAAGAATCCGCCGAGCCGATCCAGCGCGCCGAACACCGTCAGGAAGTTCGCCGCCTGCAGGCCGGGCGCGCCGTAGGAGATGGCAACGGTCGTGAGCAGCAGCGGGAACCAGACCAGCCGCAGGGTGAACAGGAACTGCGAGACGAACTCGCCTCCGTAGGGATACGGCGGCCGCAACGCCGAGAACAGCGTTTTGCCGGTCAGCATCATCATGTCGCCGAACTCCTCCAGCAGTCGCTGGAGCGGCCGCGAGAGCTTCCGCACGACGCGTCGTTCGGCGCCGGCGACGTGGGGACGTGATGCCATTTCGCTACTGTAATAGTTGACTAGCACACTGTAAAGCGACTTCTACTACCGCTACCGTTCTCGTATGGTCAACCGTCGGCAGGGCACTGCCCCCGTTGCGCTCCCGTGGGAGATTGCGGTCGATCGCGAAGCGGAGGTGCCCCTGGGCGTTCAGCTTGCCTGGGCGTTGCGCTCGCGGATCGGCGAAGGCCGCCTGCAGCCCGGCCGGCGTCTGCCGGGCCTGCGCGAACTGGCCGAGACGATCGGCGTCAACCTCAACACCGTGAGGGCGGTGTACCAGCGCCTCGAGCAGGAGGGCCTGCTCGAGACACAGCAGGGCAGCGGCACCTACGTGGCCCGCACGGCGATGGGCGCCTCCCCCGCCGGCGAGATCGCCGCGGGCGCCGCGCGTGCGGCGATCGAGCAGGGCGTCAGCCCTCGCGAGGTGGCGGCGGCGCTGTACGTGTCAGAGCCGGCGGCGCAGCCCCCGCGAGGTCCGGACGCGGGGCGTCGCAACGCGATTCGTGCGGAGATCGCCTCGCTGGAGCTGGTCCTCGGGGCACTCGAAGCTGCGCATCCAGGCGTCGCGCCGCCGCCGAGCGGGCGCCGCGGCGGCGGGCCGCACCTGCTGAGTGCCGAGGAGCTGGAAGCACAGCGAACCAAGCTGACCCACCGGCTTGCCTCGGTGCAGATCGCGATCGACGAACGCGACGCCGAGCCGAGCGCGACGCCGGCGCGGCGGCCGAGCGCGACGCCGGCGCGGAGGCCGAGCGCGAACCGGAAGCAGAGCGAGGCTCGCGCTTCCGCGATGCCGGCGAAGGAGCAGACAACTCGCAAGGCGCGCGCGCCGAGGCAATCGCCGAAACGGCCAGCCCCGGCGGGCACCTGACGGTTGGCGTCGAACAGCGCGTCGCCTGGGGGCGCGCCGCGCCAGGCTGTGAGGCCGTGTCGAGGGAGCCCGCGCGCGCCGCCCGCTCACCCCGCCGTGCAAGGGCCCGTCGAGACCGCGCCGCCGCGGCCCGCTGCAACACGGTGGAGCAGGGTGGCGACGGTGGCGTCGGCGACCCCGTAGCCACCCCGTTGCCCGGCGCCCACGGTGGAGGCGAAGACGGTCGTGAGCACGCGGCCTGCGTCATCGACGACGGGCCCACCGGAGTTCCCGGGGCGGACCACGCCCCGCAGCGGCGTCAGGAGCCGCTGTACGGGGCCTTCCCCGTAAGCGTTCTGTGTCTCGACGGTCTGGGTGCGCCCGATGCGCGCCGGCTCAACATCGAAGGGGCCGTTCTCGGGGTAGCCGAGGATCGCGCCGCCCGTGCCCGCTTCGGCCGAGGCCGACAGCGACAGCGATGGCAGCCCGAGTCCCGGGACGCGCAGCAGGGCGAGGTCCTCGTTGGGATCGAAGGCGATCGCCTCGGCGGCGAGCTCCGCGCCGTGCCCGCCCACCTGCACGGTCGTGTCCTGCTCTCCCGCGACGACGTGCGCGTTGGTCACGACGAGGTCCGGCTCGGCGACCCAGCCCGAGCCCTCGATCGCAAGGCCGCAGGCGGTGCCGATCACGCGCACGACCGAACCGGAGGCCCGTTTGACCCCCGGCAGTCGCGCGACGCCCGGTTGCGGCGGCGCGACGTTCGGGGACGGCCCTGTGATCGACGGCAGGGGGTCCAGGCGCGCGAGTGCGTCGAGGATCGGGCCCGAAGGGGGCAGCACGGCGTTGAGCCCGCGCAGGATCGCCGAGCGCTGGATATCGGCGCGGAGCTGCTGCGCGCCCTGCGTCTGGCCGGCGACGGCGGCGGTGATCCACACCACGCCCAGCGCCAGCGCCGCTCCCAGCACGGCGCCGAGGGCGCCGTCGAGGACGCCGAGGCCCGGCACGATCAGCGTTCGGCGCAGCCGGAAGCCGAGACCCTCGAGGCCGCTTGCGAGGATCGCGCCGCCGAGCAGGGCGCCGAGCAGGCCGAAGGCCGGCGCGTAGGGCGAGGCCGAGCCTTTCGGCAGGACGAGGGGTGCCAGGCGCGTGCCGAGGAAGGCGCCTGCCAGGAAGCCGGCGAAGGACAGAGCGCCGACGATGAACCCCTGGCGAAACCCGAAAACGGCGAGGACCGCCGCGAACGCGACAATTAGCCAGTCGAGCCCGGTCACCAGCATGTTCTACAAGCTCAATTGACTGACAGTCACAACCAGCGCCTGCGACGCGCTATCCCCGTCCTCGCGCTGGCCACCGTGGCCTTCCTGATCGGCCTGATCGTCGGCGCGAACCACGGCTCCTCTCCCTCGATCGCGCTCGCCGACCGCTTCGTGCAGGCCTGGAGCAGGGGCGACTACGCCGCGATGTACTCCGAGATCACCCCTTCGGCCCGGCACGAGGTCTCACCGAGCGAGTTCGTGGCCGACTACGAAGCGGACACGCGCACCGCCACCGCCGCCGCCCGCAGCATCGCCGGGCGTGCCCGCTCTCTCGGGGGCGGGCGTGTCGCGGTGCCGGTGCGGGTCCACAGCCGCCTCTGGGGCGTGCTGTCGTTGCAGTACACGCTGCGGACCGTGTCCGAAGAAGGCGAAACCCGCGTGGCGTGGACACGATCGGAGGGCTTTCCCGGCGTGCCATCCGGCTCGACGCTCAGCCGCCGCACGACGCTGCCTCGCCGCGCCACACTGCTGGCCCGCGACGGCTCGGTGCTCGCGGAAAGCCCGCCCGAAGGCGAAAGCGGCCCGCGCAACACGCCGCTCGGGGCGCTCGGCAGCGCGGTCGTGGGCGAGCTCGGCCCGATCCCGGCGTCGAGGCGACACGCGCTGGAAGGCGAAGGCGTACCGGGGGACGCCGAAGTGGGCGTCAGCGGGCTCGAGCGCTCGCTGGACGACCGCCTGCGGGGCAGGCCCGGAGGCGAGCTGCTCGCGGGCAGCGCGATCCTCGCCTCGGCCCCGGCGAAGCCCTCGCCGGCGCTGCGGACGACGATCTCCACATCCGTGCAGCAGGCCGCCGTCACGGCGCTGGGTGGCCAGCTCGGGGGAGTCGTGGCGATGCGGCCCTCCGACGGCCAGATCCTGGCGGTCGCGGGCATCGGGCTCGAAGGCCTCCAGCCGCCGGGCTCGACGTTCAAGATCATCACCGTCTCCGGTGCGCTCAGCTCGCACGTCGCCACGCCTCGCACGGTCTTCCCCTACGCGAGCTACGCGACGCTCGACGGCGTCCGTCTGAACAACGCCAACGGGGAGAACTGCGGCGGCTCCCTCGAACTGGCCTTCGCCGTCTCCTGCAACTCCGTGTTCACGCCGCTCGGCGTCAAGCTGGGAGCGCAGCGGCTCGTGGCGATGGCCGAGAAGTTCGGCTTCAACAAGGACATAGGGCTGCCAGGGGCCGCCACCAGCACGCTCCCCGCCGCCTCTCAGATCAAGGGCGAACTCGCCGTCGGCTCAACCGCGATCGGCCAGGGCGAGGTGCTGGCGACTCCACTGCAGATGCTGCTCGTCGCTGCCGCGATTGCCGACGGCGGACATCGCCCGGCCCCGTCGTTCACCGTCGACTCCCCGCGCGGGGGCGCCCAGGCCGTCAGCCCCAGCGTCTCCAGGACCGTCAGGCACCTGATGACCGAGGTGGTACGCCAGGGCACCGGGACCTCCGCCGCGATCCCAGGCGTCGTCGTCGCCGGCAAGACGGGCACGGCTGAACTGAAGTCGGCCTGCACTTCTCCGGCCAAGGAACACGAATCGAAGGAATCAGAACAGGGCGAAAGCGAACCCCACAAGGGCGAAGGCTGTCAGGTGGGGGAAAGCAATCCCAGCAACACCGACGCCTGGTTCACGGCCTTCGCGCCGGCCGTCCACCCCCGTATCGCCGTCTGCGTGATGCTCGTCAAAGACGGCGCCGGCGGCGACACGGCCGC
>DASWFM010000261.1:0-7684 GCA_036394235.1 Solirubrobacteraceae bacterium
GTTGGCGGCATGGCCGAGGGTGTCGATCGACCACACGCCGGGAGCGATCAGCAGCGCCGCCGTTGCTGCGGCGACTGCGAGCAGGCGCACCCTGCGCTCGCCATAGACGAGCAGCGCGATCGCGGCGAGCACGCCGAGCGCGATCAGCACATCGGGTAGCCAGGTGAGCTGGCCCGCGTAGTCGCCGAGCACGACCAGCTCGGTCGCGACGCCGGCGGCGATCGCCAGCGGGGCGAGCGCGCGCCCGCCCTCGCGGCCGGAGATCAGGTACGCCGCGCCCGCGCCGAACAGAGCGGCGATAAAAGGCGCGAGCAGAGAGACGTAATAGGGATGGAAGATGCCGCTCGCGAAGCTGAACAGGACGGCCGTTGTGAGGAAGGCGCCGCCGATGACAAGCAACCAGCCGCTGCGGGCGTCGGCGCGGCGCAGGCGACTCGCGAGCAGCAGCCCCACTGCGCTCACGGCGGCAAAGCCGAGCAGCCAGCCGGCCTGGCCGCCGAGGGAGGCGTTCAGCAGCCGCAGCGGCCCCGCCTGCCCGCCGAACATGCTGCCGCCGCCGATGCCGCCCGGACCTCCGGCCTGGCCGTCGACGCGCCCGACGCCGTTGTATTCGAAGATCAGCGACAGGACGCGGTTGTCGCTCGTGCCCGACACCCAGGGCCGGTCGGCCGCCGGCGTGAGTTCCACGAGCAGCGGCCAGGCGCCGCCGACGAGCGCCATCGCGCCCCCGCCGAGAAGCAGCTGGCGGAGCGCGTGGAGCCGCCCGCGCGCGGCCGGCGCGATCCACATCCACGCCGCCGCGATCCCCGGCACCACGACCAGCGCCACGAGCATCTTCGTCTCGAAGCCGAGCCCTACGCAGACACCCGACAGGACCAGCCAGCGGGTCCGTCCACCTTCGAGGGCCCGTACGGCGCACCACACCGCGGCCACGCAGCAGAGCACGAGCAGCGCATCGGTGTTGTTGTGTCGAGAGACCGCGACGGAGATCGGGGTGAGGGCGAGAGCAAGGCCGGCGAGGAAGCCGCCGAGACGGCCGAAGCGGCGCCTCACCAGGTCGTACAGCAGCCCCACCGAGGCGATGCCCATCAGCGCCTGCGGGACGAGGATGCTCAGCGAGTGGAAGCCGAACAGGCGCACCGAAAGCGCCTGCACCCACAACGCCAGCGGGGGCTTGTCGACGGTCATCACGCCGCTCTGGTCGAGTGAGGCGTAGAGGAAGTTGTGCCAGCTCGAGCTCATCGAGTGGACGGCCGCGCTGTAGTAGTCGTTGGCCCAGCCGTTGCGGCTCAGCGCCCACAGGTCGAGGACCGCGGCCAGGACGAGCAGCGCCGGCAGCTCGGGACGCCGGCGCCTGAAGGCGGCGAGCCGCTCGCGCAGTCGCGCGTTCGGGGCGCCGAGCTCGATCGCGGGGGCGGCCGCCTCGGCGGAGGAGCCGCTCTGCCAGTTGACGCTCATCGGCGCGGAGCTTCCCCGGCGCGGCTCTGAGCCGCCTGCGCGGAGTGTGTGAGTTTGCTGAGCGGCCCTCAGTCGATCAGGCGGCGGCCCAGCTGGGAGATCGCGAGGCGCCACATGATCAAGGCGAAGGCGAGGAGCACCGCGAAGTGGCCGAGGTCGCCCGCGTGCAGGTGACCGAGGGACGCATCGCGCACGAGCTGGACACAGTGGTAGAGGGGGTTGATCTCGGCCAGAACCCGCAGGCCTTCCGGCAGGTTCGAGACCGGGAAGAACGTGCCGGCAACGAGGAACATCGGCGTCAGCACGGCGCTCGTCACGTAGTTGAAGTTGTCGATCGTCTTCGCGACCGCCGCGATCGTCACGCCGAAGGCCGCGAAGCCGAAGCCCGTCACGAAGCCGATCAAGGGCACCAGCAGCATGCCCCATTCCGGTTCCAGGCCGAAGGCGAAGCCGACCACCAGCGGCGCCAGTCCGTAGACGCCCGCGCGGATCGAGATCCACAGGACCTCGGCCGTGATCAGCTCTTCGACGTCGACGGGTGCCGCGAGCATCGCGTCGTAGGTGCGCTGGAACTGCCAGCGGATGAACGTGTTGAACATCCCCGGGAAGGCGGAGGAGAAGAGCACGGCCGTCGCGACCACGCCGGTCGCGACGTAAGCCACGTAGGAGACGCCGAGAAGGTGCGGAGCGAACGAACGCAGCCCGAGGCCGAAGGCGAGCAGGTAGATCGTGGGCTGGACGACCGAGGAGAAGGTCGTGGCCTTCCAGTAGCGACCGAAGATCGAGACGTCGCGACTCATAACGCCGGCGAGCGCCGCAGGTTCCAGCCGGCCGATCTTGTGCGCTGCCGCGCCCGTCCGCGCCGTCTGCGGCTGGGCGCTCATTCGATCTCCTCCCCCGTCAGCGCCACGAACGCATCCTCGAGGTTGGCGGGGCGGCGCACGCCCTCGGGAGCGGCGCCGTCGAGCGACTCGGCGCGCAGAATCGCCAGCGCCGGACCGCTGCGCCGGCTGCGCCAGCCCTCGGCGGCCGCGAGCGCGGCGATCTCGGCGAGCCGTTGCGGCGGCCCGTAGACCTCGAGCACCTGCTCGCCCGCGTGCGCCGCGACGAGCTCGGCGGGCGTGCCTTGCGCGATGATCCGCCCATCCGACATCACGGCGACGGTGTCGGCCAGCCGCTCGGCCTCCTCGATGTAGTGCGTGCTCATCAGCAGCGTCACGCCCTGACTACGGAGGCTGTCGATCAGCGACCACAGCTCCTGACGGATCTGCGGGTCGAGTCCCACCGTCGGCTCGTCGAGCAGCACGAGCCGCGGTTCGTGGATCAGGCCGCGGGCCACGAGCAGCCGCCGGCGCATGCCGCCCGAGAGCTCCCGGACGATCGTGTCCGCCCGGGGCACCAGGTTGGCGATCCGCAGGGCCCGTTCGACCGCCTGCTCGCGTTCTGCCCGCGGCACCCGGTAGAGACGGGAGAAGACGGTCAGGATCTGACGGCAGGTCAGCTCGACGTCGAGGTTGTCGAGCTGCGGGACGACGCCCATCTCGAGGCGGGACTGCTTCGATTCGCGCGGGAGCTCGTAGCCGAGCACCGAGATCTCGCCCGCGTCGGCCAGCGTCTGGGCCGTCAGCATCCTCATCGTCGTCGACTTCCCGGCGCCGTTGGGCCCGAGCAGCCCGAAGCACACGCCGCTCGGCACCTCGAGGTCGAGGCCGTCGACCGCCGTGATGTCTCCGAAGCGCTTTACCACTCCCCGCAGCGAAATCGCCGCGCCGGAGCGTCCCTGCTCTGCTCCCGGCTCGCTCACACCGACACTCTAGGCGGACGACTCTCATGGGCTGTTGTCGACTCGGTGATCTTCCGGTTCCTACTTGGGTCCATACCGCCGCGCGGCGGCTTGCGGCACTCTTCTCGAGTCGGATCACTACGAGGGAAGCGAGCGATGCCACACAGAGCTCCCCAGATCGTCGCGCTCGGAGGCGGCGGCTTCTCGATGGAGAAGGACGGCTCCCTGCTCGACGACTACGTCCTCTCGCTGCTCGAGCGGCCCCGTCCGCGTGTCTGCTTCCTGCCGACCGCCTCGGGCGACGCCGATCACTACGTGGTGCGCTTCTACCGGCGCTTCTCGCCGAGCTGTGAAGCGAGCCACGTGTCGCTGTTCCGCCGCGACCAGGGTACGGGCAGCGTCGAGGACGATCTCGCGGCCCACCTGCTCTCACAGGATCTGATCTACGTCGGGGGCGGCAACATGGTGAGCATGCTGGGCGCCTGGCGCGCCCATGGCCTCGACTCGATCCTGCGCAAGGCGTGGCGGCGGGGGATCGTGATGTGCGGCCCGTCGGCCGGCTCCCTGTGCTGGTTCGAGCAGGCCCTCAGCGCCTTCCACGGAGCGCCGCGGCCGGTGCGGGGACTCGGCGTGCTCCCGTACTCCAACTGCGTCCACTACGACGCCGAGCCGGCCCGCCGGGAGGAGTACCACCGCGCGGTCGCGGAGGGCATGAGCGCCGGCTTCGCAGTCGAGGACGGCGTCGGCCTGCACTTTCGAGGCACTCAACTGGAGCGCGTAGTCAGCTCCCGACCGGGGGGCCGCGCCTTCATGGTCCGACGCCACGGCGCGGGCGTGCGGGAGGCGCCGCTGGAGGCCGAGTACCTCGTCGGCTCCGCGCCGGCCCGCGCCCAGCCCGCCGCGAATCCCGCGCCCGTGCGAGTCCGGGTGGCCGCATGAGTGCTGCGCCTGCGCCGCGTCCGGTCGTGCCGCTCGAGGAGCGGACGATCTTCGCGATGGGCGGCGGCGGCTTCACGATGGAGCCGGCCAACCCGCTGCTCGACGACTTTGTGCTCGCGCTGTCCCGCTCGCGCGAACCGAAGATCCTCCTCCTGCCCACGGCATCGGGCGACACGACTCCCCAGATCAACGCCTTCAAAGCCCGCTTTCACGGCCGCACCTGCGTCGCCGAGCACCTGTCGCTGTTCCGCCTGCGCGAGACGCGCAGGCCGCTTCGCGAGATGGTCGCCGAACAGGACATCCTTTACGTCGGCGGCGGCTCGATGCGCAACCTGCTGGCGGTCTGGCGCGCCCACGACCTCGATGCGTTGCTGATCGAGGCGTGGGAACGGGGCACGGTGCTGGCCGGCCTCAGCGCCGGGGCGATGTGCTGGTTCGAATCGGGACTGACGCGATCCAGCGGCCCGCCCGAACCGCTCGAGGGACTGGGACTGCTCGAAGGCTCGCTGACCGTTCACGCCGACGGCGAGCCCGAGCGCCTGCCCGTGTGGCTCAGCCACCTCCGCGACGGCACGATGCCGGGGGGCTGGGCCCTGGACGACGGCGTCGGGCTGCTGTTCCGGGGCCGTAGGCTCGATCGGGTCGTCAGCTCGCGGCCGGGCGCCGAAGCACAGCGCGTCGACGCGATCGCCGGCGAGCTCGTTCGCCGCCGCATCCATCCCGACCTGCTCGGCAGCCGCGCGACCGACCCCCTCGGCGGCTACGACGAGGCGGTCGAGGAGATGCGCCGGCTGCACAGGCTGCGCCGCGGCACCGGCGGCCGGCGCGGCTGAGCGGCTGCACTCGGCGCTCGACGTGACCCGCTCAGTGCACAGCTGCGATCGTCCGCGCCGTGAAGCGAAGCGAGCTCGCGCGCACAGTCGGCCCTGACCTGTCCCGGCGGCGCTCGACGCCACGTTTCCTCGTCGCTCCCGACGCTTTCAAGGGGACCCTGTCCGCCGCGGAGGTAGCCCGCGCGATTGCCCGTGGCGTTCGCGCGGCGGGCGGCGAGGCGGATGAGTGCCCGGTTGCAGACGGTGGCGAAGGGACGATCGCGGTGCTGCTCGAGGCGCTCGGCGGGGAGGAGCGCGGCGCCGCCTGTCACGACCCCCTCGGGCGGCCGATCGAAGCGCGCTGGGCATGGCTGGCGGCCTCGCGCAAGGCACTCGTGGAGATGGCCCGCGCCTCGGGGCTCGCGCTCGTGTCGCCCGCCGAGCGCGACGCCGAGGCCGCAAGCAGCGCCGGAACCGGCGAGCTGCTGCTCGCCGCGCGCGATGCAGGTGCAGTGGAGGCGATCCTCGCGATCGGCGGCACGGCTACGAGTGACGGCGGCGCGGGCGCACTGTCGGCGATCGAGCAGGCGGGCGGCCTCGGCTCGATGCGGCTCGTTCTCGCGTGCGACGTGAGGACTCCCTTCGAGGCGGCTGCGGAGGTCTTCGGCCCGCAGAAGGGCGCCTCCCCGGCCGCTGTGCAGCGACTCACAGAGCGCCTGAACACGATCGCCGCCGAGCTGCCACGCGATCCGCGGGGGATCGCGCTGACCGGCGCCGGCGGCGGCCTCGCCGGCGCGCTGTGGGCCGCCCACGGCGCGGTGCTCCGCGGTGGCGCCTCCTTCGTGCTCGACGCTCTGGCGTTCGACCGCCGCGTGGCACTGAGCGACGCGGTGGTCGCTGGTGAGGGGCGCCTCGACGCTCAGACCCGCGACGGCAAGATCGTGGGCGAGATCCTCGCAAGGGCCGACTCTAGGCCGGTCCACGCGATCGTCGGCAGCGTCGCCGGCGAGGGCACGCTGCGCGAATGGGCGGAGCTCGCCTCGCTGCGGGTGGCGGGCACGATCACCGAGCTCGAAGCGGCCGGGGCCGACCTCCTGGCGGGGGCCTCGGCGGAGCCCTTGAGCGATCGCGGCAGCGCGCCGATGACCGATCAGCCTTGACCGTCCTCTCAGCCTCGGCGTGATAGAAGTGCGCCGTGGCCGCCGCCGCCCCGTCCGACGCGGAGCTGAGGGCCCACCGCGAGGCGGTGGTGCGCCGGCACATGGAATCGGAGAACCGCCACGACTTCGACACCACGATCGAGACCTTCTCGCACCCCCGGTACGAGATCGTCGCCACGGGGGACGTCTACGACGGCGAGGCGGCGGTCCGCAGCTACTACGAGGAGACCCGCCGGGCGTTTCCCGACCAGCGCAACGAGCTCGTCTCGCTGCGGCACGCCGAGGACGCGGTGGTCGTCGAGTTCGACCTGCTCGGCACCCACCTCGGACCGCTTCGGGGACTGCCGCCGACCGGCCGCTCCTTCCGTGCGCGGATGACCGCGTTCTTCATCTTCGACGGTGAGAGGATCGTCTGCGAGCGGGTGTACTTCGACCAGGCGACGATCATGAGGCAGCTCGGTGTCGCGCATGACCCCTCCTCGGCCGCCGGCCGGCTCTCGATGCTGCTCACACATCCGGTCACGATCGGTCGTGCGCTCCTCGGCGCGATGCGCTCCTCGCGTCGCCGGGCGAGCTGACCCGACGACAGAAAGGCTCGGCAAAGCGCTGAGCGGATCGGGCTTCGCTCCAGGCTCGGCCGCGCGCTGCCGAAAGGGGCGGAGATGGCAGACGATGCCGATATTCGCGGCGTGCGCGGAGCCACGTCGGCACTGACGGTCAAGCAGACAGCCACGGGTTACTGGAGCGTGCAGCGCGGAGGTGTGCAACTGGCCTTCGCGATGACCCGCGAGGCGGCAGAACGCGAGCGCATGACACTCGAGCGCCTGAGACGTTGCAGCGACCGCCGGGCAGGCAGCCGCGAGACGACGCGGGTCTGAGCACCCCCAGATCGCGGCCTAAGCCGGGCCGTCACCGCAGGGCGTACACGCGCTTCGAACACGCGTCCAACTTCGCCCTCGTCCCTTCATGAAGCTCTCTGTCGTCCGAAAAGTACGACATGCCCTGCCCGAAAAGGCCGACACGTCAGATCGAACGCCACGGCGTCGTGGTCGAGATGCAGCGACACCCGATCGCACGCCGCCGGGAGGAGGGAGCCATGCTGCAATGCGTCTCCTCGGGATACATGTCCGGTGGCTGCTCGTGCCCGGAGGCGATTCCCGCGAGCGTCGTCGCGTCTGCGTGGGCCGCCGAGCTCGACCGCAGCGCGGCGGACAGCGGTTTCTTCAATATTCAATGGCGCGGTCGCGTGTGGCTTGCCTTCGGACTCGCCGACGGCGAGATCCGCGGTGTCTACTGCCCGACCCACCGGGCTGAACGCGAGGCCCACCTCACGGGCCTCGAGGGCCATTACGCCCCCGCTGCGGCGAGCGCCTGAGAGCTCGAGGAACCGGCTTCGGCCCGCGGTGTGCTGATGGACCCGGTCGTCACGCGGCCGGACCCCGCGGTGACGCCGGGGACAGTGGCGGGGGCGACCGTGACGCCCGGGAGCACTATCGGCGGCGTCGTGGCGGGGGGCAGTTCAACCGTGGGCG